>NZ_BADD01000731.1 GCF_000333455.1 Rhodopseudomonas sp. B29 | reverse complement strand
AGGACGATGAATGACTATTTTTGGCGGCAGAACCTCAGTTCCAGCAGGCTGATACCGCAATTCCCGCCCATGCCGCCCGGCTGATGTATCGGGCCGANGTCGTCGAAAGCACTGCAGGTGTCGCGCCCCGATACGTTCAGGCCAACCTCGCCATTCTGCCGGAAGCTTATGCCGGCGCCTCCCATCGCTTCTGCCAACTCAACCCCAAGCCGTGTCCGATCATCGGCATCTCGGATGTCGGCAATCCGATGATCCCGTCGCTCGGCGTCGATCTCGACATCCGCACCGACGTGCCGGCCTACCGGGTCTGGCGCGACGGCGAAGTGATCGACGAGCCGACCGACGTGAAAGCTCATTGGCGCGACGATCTGGTCGCTTTCGTGATCGGCTGCTCGTTTTCGTTCGAGGAGCCTCTGCTCGCGGAGGGCATTCCGATCCGTCACATCGAGCAGAATGTGCGCGTGCCGATGTATCGCACCAACATTGCCTGCGCGCCAGCCGGGCCGTTTGCGGGGCCGATGGTGGTGTCGATGCGGCCGCTCAAGCCGAAGGACGCGATCCGCGCCGTGCAGATCACCTCGCGCTTTCCCTCGGTGCATGGCGCGCCGGTGCATATCGGTCTGCCGCAGTCGATCGGCATCGCCGATGTCGCAAAGCCCGATTATGGTGACGCGGTCACGGTCGAAGCCGACGAGCTACCCGTGTTCTGGGCCTGCGGCGTCACTCCCCAAGCCGTGATTGCGGCGGCCAAGGTGCCGTTCGCCATCACTCACGCGCCCGGATTGATGCTTGTCACCGACTTGAAGAACAAGCACCTTGCGGTGCTCTGAGGCCAACCCGACCTGCGACCGCTCGCTGAGGAGCGCTGGTAAGCAAAGGATGATGCCATGAAGATCAATCGCCGCAATCTCGTAATCGGTGGCGCGGCCAGCGCCGCACTACTACCGTTCGCTACCGCACGGGCGGAAGCCAGCGAAGTCGTCATCGGCGTGATCTACCCGTTGTCCGGTGCCAGCGCCCAGATCGGCGTCGATGCCCAGAAGGCGTTTCAAACCGCTGCCGAACTGATCAACAACAAATACGACTTCGACCTGCCGCTGGCGCGCGGCGAGGGCCTGCCGGGACTCGGAGGCGCCAAGGTGCGCCTGGTGTTCGCCGATCACCAGGCCGATCCGCAGAAGGGCCGCGCCGAGGCCGAGCGCCTGATCACCCAGGAGAAGGTCTGCGCCATCGTCGGCACCTATCAGAGCGCGGTGGCGGTCACCGTCAGCCAGGTCTGCGAGCGCTATCAGATTCCGTTCCTGTCGGCGGACAACTCGTCGCCGAGCTTGCATCGCCGCGGCCTCAAGTTCTACTTCCGCGCCGCGCCGCACGACGAGATGTTCTCCAAGGCGATGTTCGACTTCTTCGACGCCGAGAAGAAGAAGGGTCAGAAGATCGAGACGCTGGCGCTGTTCCACGAAGACACGATCTTCGGCACCGACTCGTCCAACGCTCAGCTCGCGCTCGCCAAGGAGCGCGGCTACAAGGTCGTCGCCGACATCAAGTATCGCGCCAACTCGCCGTCGCTGACCGCCGAAGTGCAGCAGCTCAAGGCGGCGGACGCCGACGTGCTGATGCCGTCGAGCTACACCACCGACGGCATCCTCTTGATCCGCACCATGGGCGAGCTCGGCTACAAGGCCAAGAACATCGTCGCCCAGGACGCGGGCTTCTCCGAGAAGGCGCTGTACGACGCCGTCGGCGACAAGATTCCCGGCGTGATCTCGCGCGGCTCGTTCTCGCTCGACCTCGCGCAGAAGCGGCCGATGGTCGGCAAGATCAACGACATGTACAAGGAGAAGTCCGGCAAGGACTTCAACGACTACTCGTCGCGCCAGTTCATGGGCCTGATCGTGATGGCCGATGCCATCAACCGCGCCAAGTCGACCGACGGCGAGAAGATCCGCGAGGCGCTGGTCGCCACCGACATGCCGGGCGACGTCACCATTATGCCGTGGAGCCG
>NZ_BADD01000732.1 GCF_000333455.1 Rhodopseudomonas sp. B29 | reverse complement strand
TCGGTCGGCTCGGCCTGCCGCTCCATCAGTTCGGCCAGCGTTTCGTTGGCGTCGACGAAGACCGCATGCATGGCCGATCCTCCGATTACTTCGCCACACCGGCGAGCGACAGCACGGTGTGCAGCAACACGTTGGCGCCGGCGGCACAGTCGGGCTGGGTAGCGTCTTCGAGTTCGTTGTGGCTGATGCCGTCCTTGCAGGGAACGAAGATCATCGCGGTCGGCACCTTGGCGTTGAGGTTGCAGGCGTCATGGCCGGCGCCCGAGGTGATGCGGCGGTTGGCGTAGCCGAGCGTCTCGGCGGCGGATGCAACCGCGCCGACCAGCGTCTTGTCGAAATGCGTCGGCTCCTTGCGCCAGACCAGATCGAGCGTGACCTCGACCTTGCGCTTGGCTGCGATCTCGGCGGTCGCGGCGCGGATGCGCGTGTCGAGCTGCGCGAGAATGGCCGAGTCCGCGCTGCGGGCGTCGATGGTGAAGGCGATTTCGCCGGGGATGACGTTGCGCGACGGCGCCGCGATCACGGCTTCCCCCACGGTGCCGACCGCGTTGCCGAGCTCGATCGCGATCTTTTCGACCGCCAGCACGATCTCCGACAGCGTCGCCAGCGCGTCGCGCCGCAGGTTCATCGGCGTCGAGCCGGCATGGCTCTCGAAGCCGGTGATCTTGCCGTCGTACCACAGCACGCCCTGGCCGTTCTCGACCACGCCGATGGTCTTGCCCTCGGCTTCGAGGATCGGGCCCTGTTCGATATGCAGCTCGATGAAGCCCGAGAACGGCTGCGTGCCGACCTGCTTGTCGCCGCGATAGCCAATGCTGTCGAGCGCTTCGGCGACGCTGATGCCGGCGGCGTCCTTGCGGCTCAGAATATCTTCGACGGTGAAGTCGCCGACGAAAGCCGCCGATCCCATCATCGCCGGCGCGTAGCGCGAGCCTTCTTCATTGGTCCAGTTGGTGACGCAGAGCGGCAGCTCGGTTTCGATGCCGGCGTCGTTGAGCGTGCGGATCACCTCGAGCGCCGCCATGGTGCCGAGGATGCCGTCGTATTTGCCGCCGGTCGGCTGGGTGTCGAGATGCGAGCCGAGCCCGATCGGTGGCTTCGACATGTCTCGGCCCTTGCGCAGCGCGAACATATTGCCGAGCGCATCGACGCTGACTTCAAGTCCAGCCTGCTCGCAGGCGGCGCGAAACCAGTCGCGCACCTGCTTGTCCTCGTTGCTGAGCGTCAGCCGCCGCACGCCGCCTTTCGGCGTCGCGCCGAACTGAGCGGTGGTGTGGATCGTATCCCACAGGCGAGCGGAATCGATCTGCAGGTTCGAGGCAGGCTTGGTCATGTAATCTCCGAGGCGAAGCGACAGGCGAGGGAATACAGAGTGAAGCCGGCGCCGGGGGCGCGTCAACCGATCGCCGGTGCGGCTTCCGGCTCGAGTTCGCGTGGCTGATGCTCCGGCATGTAGCCGCCGCTATGGGCGCATTCGGCCGCGAGTTCGGCGACCCGTTCGATTGCCACCGTGTCGGGCGAGGCGAGCCAGTTCGCCGAGAAGCGCAGTGGCGAAATCTGCAGATCGGTGTCGAGCATCCGCAGCCGGCCATCGGCCAGTTCGTTCTCGACGATGGCCGTCGGAATCACCGCGATGCCGAGGCCTTCGATCGCCATGTGAATCACGGTGCCGAGCGAGGCCGAGGCGTGCAGCCGGATCGGCGGCAATTCGGGCTTGTTGAACAGCGAGCGGACGATCTCGTAGGGCTGTGTCTTGCGCGGGAAGGTGATGATCGGAAACTTGGCGAGATCCTCGACCGTGAGGGTGCCGGAGCCGAGCCCCAGCGATGGGCTCGCCAGAAAGCCGATCGGATACTCGCACAGCACCCGGCTGCGCACGGTCGGCGCCGTCATCGGCCCGAGCAGGAAGCCTAATTCGATTTCCTGCGCCAGCAGTCGCGCCCGCAGGTTCGGGGTGATGTCGACTTCGATCTCGAGCGAGAGGTTCGGATAGATCTGGTTCACCCGCTGAATCAGTCGCGGCAGCCAAGTGTGCACAATGGTCTCGGCGACGCCGAGCCGCAGCACGCCGCGCACGCCGGACTGATCCCCGACCGCGGCCAGCATCTCGGTCCGCAGCGCGACCAGTTTCTCGGCATAGAGCATCAATTGGCGGCCGCTCGGCGTCGGCGAGGCGNTGCGATGGTCGCGCTGCAGCAGACGGACGCCGAGTTCTCGCTCGAGCTGGGCGATGCGCTGAGAGATCGCCGGCTGGGTCGTGTTGAGCTTCTGTGCAGCCCCCCGGAAGCTGCCGAGCGTCACCACCCATATGAATGTCTCGAGCGCCTTGAAGTCGACCATCGGGATGCCTTGTCGAAGACGTG
>NZ_BADD01000733.1 GCF_000333455.1 Rhodopseudomonas sp. B29 | reverse complement strand
ACCGGACGTTGAACAAGACCAAGGACGAATATCGTATCGCCGTGATCCCCGGCGATGGCATCGGCAAGGAGGTGATGCCGGAGGGGGCTTCGCGCGCTGGAGGCCGCGGCCAAGAAGCATCGCGTCAAGCTGAAATTCGATCACTTCGATTTCGCCAGCTACGATTACTACGAAAAGCACGGCCAGATGATGCCGGACGACTGGAAGGACAAGATCGGCGGCCACGACGCCATCTTCTTCGGTGCGGTCGGCTGGCCGGCTAAAATCCCGGATCACATCTCGCTGTGGGGCTCGCTGATTAAATTCCGCCGCGAGTTCGATCAGTACGTCAATCTGCGCCCGGTCCGGCTGATGCCCGGCGTGCCGTCGCCGCTGGCGAACCGCAAGCCCGGCGATATCGATTTCTGGGTCGTGCGCGAAAACACCGAGGGTGAATATTCGTCGGTGGGCGGCCGGATGTTTCCCGGCACCGAGCGCGAATTCGTGACACAGCAGACGGTGATGACTCGCACCGGCGTCGACCGCATCCTGAAGTTCGCCTTCGACCTCGCGCAGTCACGGCCGAAGCGTCATTTGACGTCGGCGACCAAGTCGAACGGCATCTCGATCACCATGCCGTATTGGGACGAGCGCGTCGAGGAGATGGCGAAGAGCTATCCGGATGTGAAGTGTGACAAGTACCACATCGACATTCTCACCGCGAATTTCGTGCTGCATCCGGACTGGTTCGACGTCGTCGTCGGCTCCAATCTGTTCGGCGATATCCTGTCCGATCTCGGCCCGGCCTGCACCGGCACGATCGGCATCGCGCCGTCGGGCAATATCAATCCGGAAGGTGACTTCCCGAGCGTGTTCGAGCCGGTGCACGGCTCGGCGCCGGACATCGCCGGGCAGGGCATCGCCAATCCGATCGGCATGATCTGGTCGGGCGCGATGATGCTGGAGCACCTCGGCGAGAAGAACGCGGCCGACGCGATCGTCAAGGCGATCGAGCGCACGCTCGGCGAGCGCACCCTCCGCACCCGCGATCTCGGCGGCCAAGCCGACACGACGGCCTGCGGCAAGGCAGTGGCCGAGATGGTGGAGTAGTTCGCGGCAAAGCGTTGTTCTCGATGGAGCTGCGTTCCGCGCTTCCATTTCCGCCGTCATCCTGAGGTGCCCGCCGCGCCGCGCTATGCGCGGCACGGTGGGCCTCGAAGGATGGGCCGCGCGCACCGTGGCCGCATCCTTCGAGGCGCGCTACGCGCGCACCTCAGGATGACGATACTGACCTCGTGAAAACCGTGTTTCTTCGATCAGTCGAGGAGGCGGTCAGCGCTTCGATGTCCCCGTCAGCAGCCCCTTGTTGCCGACCAGCGTCATTGGCCGTCGCAGGCGCTGGCGTTGGCGCAGCACGGGGCGCGGCGGAGGCCGCTTGCGCGGCTTGAATGCGATCGGCGACGTGGCCTTGCGGCTCGGCGGCGGCGCCAGCGGCGTTCGGGTCGAGCGTTGCGATTTGTTCGGGCGCCGCTTGGCGGTGGACTTGCGAGTTTGGCCGCGTGCCGCCGGCCGGTGATTGCGTCGGGCGGATTTGCGCGGTGGTGTGCGAGGCGGTGGAGCGGCGAGTGTAGCTGCCGGATTTGCTGTCTCCGTAGCGAGATCGGCGGCGCCGATAGGTGCCTCTTCAGCGTGTGCCGGTGGCTGTTCGATCACCAAAGCCCTTGCCGCCTCGGTCGCCGCAGCGTTGGCGCCGCCGCCTGCTGCTGGTGAGGTCGCGATGCGCAGCTGCGATGGGACCAGCCGCGCATCCGGAATCCGCACCGCGCGCGGCGGGTCGGTCTGGTCGCGAATGATCTCGGACACGAAGAACGCCGCCATCAGCGCCGCCACGATGTAGGCGCCATCGCGCCAGAACATCAGCGAGGCGGCGACGACGATCAGCGCCGTCGTCACTGCGGTGATGAAGGTGTCGTCGTCCTCGAACAGGACGTCGATCCATTGCCAGTTGCTCGGCTTCCACACCGGCGGCTCGAGCCGGAAACCGAGCCGGTCGCGTGCAGCCGCGAAGCCGATCTGGCTCGCAGTGAGCAAATACCAAGTGATCAAGAAGGCCAGCAGGAAGGCGACCGTTCCGGCGAGGCCATCCGAGGTGCCGACGACCACCACAAGGGCGACAGACAGAAGCGCGTACCAGTCCTTCATGCCGAACCTCCGTGCAAACGGCGGAAGTATCGCATGGAGTTGACCGAGCTGACTTGACGCCGATCAGTTGGACCAGCGTTTCGTCATCTCTGCAGCGCCGGAGCGGTGAAGCATCGCGCCGAGGCCCGACGGCGTCGGTAAGCGACTGCCGATCAGCGGTCGTCGAGGTCGACGACTTCGGCGGCAATCCGCCGGCAATGCGCCCGCGCGGCGGCGATCAGATTTTCGCTGGCTTCGGGCGTGCGAAATGCGGAGTGTGCCGACAGCGTCACGTTGGAGATTTGCAGCAGTGGATGATCGGCGGGCAGGGGCTCGATGTCGAAGACGTCCAGCGCGGCATGGCGGAGATGGCCGGACTGCAGCGCATCGATCATCGCGGCCTCGTCGACCAGCGCGCCGCGCGCGGTATTGATCAGGATGGCGCCGGGCCGCATCGCGGCAAGGCGTTCGCGCGACAGGAAGCCGCGCGTCTCGTCGGTGAGCAACAGGTGCAGCGAGACGACGTGGCTGTCGCGTAGCAGCGTGTCGAGCTCGACGAACTCGACGCCGGCGGTGGGCTTCGGCGTTCTGTTCCAGGCGATCACCTTCATGCCGCCACCTGCCGCGATGCGCGCGACTTCGGCGCCGATGCCGCCGAGCCCGATCAGGCCGAGCGTCTTGCCAGTGAGCTGCAATCCGTCTTCGCGCAGCCAGAATCCGGCGCGCATTTCGCGGTCCATCAGCGCGAGATTGCGTGCCGCGGCCCACATCAGCGCAATGGTCGCTTCGGCTACGGCGGTGTCGCC
>NZ_BADD01000734.1 GCF_000333455.1 Rhodopseudomonas sp. B29 | reverse complement strand
AGATTTTCCCGCACCGTCATCTCGCCGAACAATTCGCGCGACTCCGGACATTGCACGATGCCGCCGCGCGCGATCTTGGCCGGCGAGGTGCCGCGTAGCTTGTCGCCGCCGCGCTTGATGTCGCCGGTGTAGGGCAGGAAGCCCGAGATGGCGTTGAACAGCGTGGTTTTGCCGGCGCCGTTGAGGCCGACCACCGAGACGAACTCGCTCTCGTGGACATGGATCGAGACGTTATCGAGCGCCTGGGCCTTGCCGTAGAATACGCTGAGGTTATCGACCTGCAGCAGCGGCTCCTTGTCCTCGAAGCTGGTTTCCGGCCGCGCCGAGGTTTCGAGCTTGCCGCCGAGATACACGCGGCGCACCGTCTCGTTGTTCATCACGTCGCTGGCGGCGCCGGTGCAGATCTCTTCGCCGAGATACATGGCGAGCACGCGGTCGACCAGCGCGGCGACGCTCTTGACGTTGTGATCGACCAGCAGCACCGCGCGGCCCTCGGCGCGGAAGCTGGCGATCAGTTCGGAGAACACGCTGACTTCGGCGAGCGTCAGGCCGGCGAACGGTTCGTCGACCAGCACCACCTTGGGATCGCGCGCGATCGCTTTGGCGAGTTCGAGCCGGCGCAGGTCGGCGAACGGCAACGTCGGCGGCTTGCGCCGCATCACCGGGGCGAGGCCGACGCGTTCGGCGATGGCCTCCGCGCGTTCGGTCAGCGCACGATCCGGAAACAGCGCCAGCAGGCTGTCCGGCAGCAGCGCCACCATGATGTTTTCCAGCACGGTCTGGCGGTTCAGCGGCCGCGAATGCTGAAACACCATGCCGAAGCCCTTGCGGGCAATGCGATGCGCCGGCTGGCCGGCGACGTTTTCGCCCTGGAAGATCACGTCGCCGGCGGTCGGCCGCTCGATGCCCATGATCGACTTCATCGCGGTCGATTTGCCGGAGCCGTTGGGGCCGATCAGTCCGAAGATCTCGCCGGGACGCAGATCAAACGACAGGTTCTTCACTGCGGTGAGACCGCCGAAGCGCTTGGTGAGCCCGCGGACTTCGAGCGTCGGGGCGAAGTTGGAAGTCGTCGCGTCCATCAGGCTTTGGCCTCAGGCGATTGTCGAGACATGGCCGCTCCGAGGAAGCCGCCGGGGAAGAACAGCACGACGAGCAGGGCGATCGCCGAGACGATGAAGGTGGCCAGCTCGCCGGTCGGACGCAGGAATTCGCCGGCGACGATCAGGAAGGTGGCGCCGAGCGCGGCGCCGATCACCGTGCGCCTTCCGCCCAGCACGGCGGCGACGATGACGTTCACGCCGACCGCGACGTCGACCACGGTGCCGACCGACGCGGTGCCGAAGTAGAACACCAAGAGGGCGCCGGACAGGCCGGAGAAGAACGCCGAGACCACGAAGGCGAACAGCTTGTGCTTGACGATGTTGAAGCCGAGCGCGCCGGCCTGCACAGGGTCTTGTCCCGAGGCCTGCAGCACGAGGCCGATCGGTGACTGCGACAGGCCGTATAGGATCGCGCCCGACACCACCATGAAGCCGAGCGCGATCCAGTAATTGGCGCTGGCCGAGATGGTGATGACGTCGGGAATGGTCAGGCCGATCTCGCCGCCGGTCAGGTCGGCGAACACCACGATGAAGTTCTGCAGCATCAGCACGGCGACCAGCGTGGTCAGGCCGAAATACGGCCCGCGCACCCGCAGCGCCGGCAGCGCCAGCACCACGCCGGCGATCACCGACGCCATCGCGCCGATGAAAATGCAGAGATATGGCGACAGGCCGTATTGGTTGTTGATGATGCCGGCCGTGTAGGCGCCGACGCCGATCAGGAAGGTCGGGCCGAAATTGACCTCGCCGGCGAAGCCGAACAGCAGGTCCCAGGACATCGCGAACACGCCGAAGTAATAGGCGACGGTCAGCACGCCGAGGACGTAGCCGGAGACGTAGAGCGGCAGGGTCGAGGCGGCGACGATGACGACCAGCGCGATCCAGAACAGCCGCGTCTTGAAGAACCCCATCTCAGCGCCTCCCGAGCAGGCCCTGCGGCCGCAGATACATCACGATGACCAGCAGCAGCAGTGCCGGGATGGTGCGATACGCCGGAGAGATCATGTAGGCCGTAAAGGTCTCCAGATAACCGACCACGAAAGCGGCGATCAGCGAGCCTGAGACGCTGCCGAGTCCGCCCAGCACCACGATCGAGAACGCGCTCGCCGTCAGCGGACCGACGCTGTAGGACGACACGCCGAGGAACATGCCGAGCAGCACGCCGGCGATGCCGGCCAGCACGCCATAGATCGCCCAGACCACCACATAGATGTTGGTCAACTCCAGCCCGAGCAGGGTGACGCCCCGCGGGTTCATCGAGGCGGCGAGTACCGCCTTGCCCATCTTGGTGCGGTTGACCAGGAGCCAAAGCGCGGCGATCACCAGGCAGCACACCAGCGCGGTGAAGATCTCGTTCTGCGGCGTGCGGACGCCGAGAATCTCGACCACGCCATTGACGATCGGCAGCACCGTCTTGGCGTTGTTGGTGAACAGATAGGCGATCAGCTCCTGGATCATGATGCCCCAGAGCAGCGTGCCGGTGAGGACGAAGATCTCCTTCTCCTCATTGGCGATCCGCCGTGAGCGTTGGATCGGCTGCACGACGGCGAAATAGGTTATGAGCGCCGTGATCAGTGCCACGGCGACGCCGACAAGCGCGCCGGCATATTGATTCATGCCGAAGGTGCTGGCCGCCGCCCACGCCGCCACCGCGGCCGCCACCATGATGGCACCGTGCGACAGGTTGAGCACGCCGGAGACGCCGAAGATCAGGGTGAAGCCGGTGGCGCCGAGCGCATACAGCGCGCTGATGGCGAAGCCGTCGATCAGGATTTGCAGGGCGAGCATTCAAGGCCTTCTGTACAACGAACTTCACGTTCGTCATTCCGGGGCGCGCCTCTTGGCGCGGGCCCGGAATCCATACTCCCGGCGGTGGTTATGGATTCCGGGCTCGCGGGCTATGCCCGCGCCCCGGAATGACGAGAGGTGAGGGTGGGGCGAGCAAAGAGAAATGCTCCCGTCGTTTCCGGCGGGAGCATTTTCATCAGCTCGTCAGTTCGCGGCGGCCTTGATGAAGGCCGGGAACTTGATCTTGGCCTTCGCCACTTCCGGCGGCCAGACGGCGACCTGCTTGCCGTCCTGCCACTGCAGCATCAGGCCGGTGAGCAGGCCCTTGCCGTACTTCAAACCGTGAGTGAACGGATCGTCCTTGCCGTAGAACTGCACGCGGCCGATCGTACCCTCGTAGTCGGTCTTTTCCAGCGCCGAGACCAGCTTGTCGGCGTCGGTCGAGCCGGCGCGCTTCACCGCTTCGGCGATGTAGTAGACTTCGTCATACGCAGTGTAGCCCGCATAGGACGGATAGTGCCGAATTTCTTCTTGAAGCCCTCCGCGAACGGCACTGACTTCGGGGTCACGGCGACGCCCGGGCCCGACACGCCCTGATACAGCACGCCGTCGGAGGCGTTGTTGGTGTCCTGNCCGAAGGTTTCGTTGGTGGCCTGTGAGGCGATGCCGAACATCGGGATCGGCACCTGCTGATTTTTCCACTGCACGGTCGGCTGCACGCCGACATGCGAGATGCCGGTGATGATCACGTCGGGCTTCGACGATTCGATCTTGTTGAAGATCGGCGTGAAGTCCGTGGTGTCGGGCGAGAAGCGGATGTGATCGAGAACCTTGAGGCCGATCTTCGGCAGGCACTCTTCGTAGCCGACGTCGAGCGGCTTGGTCCAGGCCGCGTCCTCGCTCATGATCACCGCGCTCTTCATCTTGCGGGCGTCGACCAGGAGGTCCTTGGCGGCGTCGCAGACCGACTGCGCGAGCTCGCCGGAGGTCAGATAGCCGTGGAACGTATACTTGTTCTTCTCGTAGTCGGCGTGCACCGCCTTGGTGATTTCGTTGGATGCGGCGCCCGGGGTGACGAACGGGGTCTTGAGCCGCGACGCCCACGGCATCAGCGCCAGCACGACTTCCGAGATGTAGCTGGCGATCACCGCGTTGACCTTGTCCTCGTTGACGGCGCGCTGGAAGGCGCGGACCGAGTCCGCCGAGGATGAATGGTTGTCGTAAGTGACGATCTCGATTTTGCGCCCGTCGATGCCGCCTTTGGCGTTGATCTCTTCGGCGGCGAGCTGGGCGGCCTGCGGAATCGAGGCGCCGGCGATGGCCTGGGCCTCGGCGATGACGCCGATCTTGATCGGGTCGGCCGCGAGGGCCGAGCCGACGCCGAAGCTCATGGCGGTTGCCATCGCCACGGCGCGCAACGACCAAGAACGGAAGGGGCCTGCTGTCATGCTGTCGTTTCCTCTTTA
>NZ_BADD01000735.1 GCF_000333455.1 Rhodopseudomonas sp. B29 | reverse complement strand
ACCCCCGTCTTCCGCCATGACTGGAGCCGCGAGGAAGCCGCCGCGATCTACAACGCGCCGTTCGCCGACCTGATGTTCCGGGCGCAGACCATCCACCGCCAGACTTTCGATCCGAATGCCGTGCAGTGCAATCAGCTGCTCAACGTCAAGACCGGCGGCTGCGCCGAGGATTGCGGCTATTGCAGCCAGTCGGCGCATCACGACACTGCCCTGCCCGCCTCCAAGCTGATGGACCCGAAGAAAGTGATCGAAGGCGCCAAGGCGGCGCGCGATGCCGGCGCGACGCGCTACTGCATGGGTGCGGCGTGGCGCGAGCCGAAGGACCGCGACATGGCGCCGATCATCGAGATGGTGAAAGGCGTCAAGGCGCTCGGCATGGAAGCCTGCATGACGCTCGGCATGCTGAGCGACGACCAGGCCAAGCAGCTCGCCGACGCCGGCCTCGATTACTACAACCACAACGTCGACACCTCGGAGGAATTTTACTCGTCGGTGGTGAAGACCCGCAGCTACTCGGACCGGCTGAATACGCTGGAGAAGGTGCACGACGCCGGCATCAAAGTGTGCTGCGGCGGCATCCTCGGCCTCGGTGAGAAGCCGACCGACCGCGTCGAGATGCTGCGCACCCTCGCCAATCTGCCGCAGCATCCGGAGAGCGTGCCGATCAACATGCTGATCCCGATCGAGGGCACGCCGATCGCCAAGACCGCGACGCCGGTCGATCCGTTCGAATTCGTCCGCACCATCGCGCTGGCGCGCATCATGATGCCGAAATCGGACGTCCGCCTCGCCGCCGGCCGCACCGCGATGAACGACGAGATGCAGGCACTCTGCTTCCTGGCCGGCGCCAACTCGATCTTCATCGGCGACACGCTGCTGACCACGCCGAATCCCGGTGACAGCAAGGACCGCGCACTGTTCAACCGCCTCGGCATCACGCCGCGCGACGACTTGGGCGTGCATGCGCACGGGTGAGGCTGGGGGCTGAGGCTGAGGCGCCCCCATAGAAACGCCGTCATGGCCGGGCTTGTCCCGGCCATCCACGTCTTACCACGCTCTCAGTGCCTACGTCCGTGGATGACCGGGACAAGCCCGGTCATGACGGAGCTAAGTGCTACTTCGCCTCTGAACGACACGCGCCCTCTCCCCGTCATTGCGAGCGAAGCGAAGCAATCCAGCCCGGTGCTCGGCGCTGGATTGCTTCGTCGCTTCGCTCCTCGCAATGACGTGACTTAATCGTTGCCGTGCCTTAATCGTCGACGCGCCTTAATCGTCGCCGTGCAACAGCATCGTGAGATACGCGGTCACAAACCGCGGCATTGTCGGCAGGAAGTCGGCCTTCGACCGCACCAGATGGATGCCGCTGAGCTCCGGCTTGGTCTCGCGCGCGAGGAAGGCTTCGATCCGCGCCTTCAGCGCCTCCCCCGGCAGATCGACGTCCAAAATTCGCAACATCGCCACCAGCGGACCGGCCTCGACACAGTGCCAATGGTCGGCGGCGTGATAATCGAGCCGCGTCAGGCCGGTCTCTTCCTTGATCTCGCGCGCCACGCTGGAGGCGATCTCGAGCCGGCGGTTGCGGACGTCGGACGGATCGGGCGTGCCGCCGGCGAAATACACCTTGCCGGCGTTGGCGGTGTGGGCACCCATCTCGCCGAGCACGATGGCGCCGTCGCTCGCGCGGATCACCCCCATGCCGAAGCCGTTGAACACAGAGGCGTCGGGAAAGCCCCAATCGCGCCAGGCCATGAAGCTGGCGAAGTCGGTCTCGAAATACTCGGCGCTGAAATAAACCCCGTCGAACCGCGGTCGCCGGCCGAGCAGGACGCGGCCGTTCCACAGATCGGGCTTGTCCGCCTGGCGCTTGGCGAAGTGCTCGTCGATCTCGGCGCGGCGCTTGTCCGCGAACGGCCAATGATGGTCGCCGACCCACAGATCCAGATTGGTCACCCGGTGAATGGTGACGGGTACTTCAGCGTTCAAGCATCACCTATTTGGCCGTGCCGCCGGTCTTCGTCGCCTGCTCGACGAAAGCGTTGGTGTAAGTCCTGGTAACGTCGATATTCGCCTTGGCGACGTCGGGCGAACTGGTGCTGAACACCGCAAGCACCGCTTCGGCGCCCTTGGGGTCCATGAGTCCCGTCTGTGAATACATCGGCAGCGTGTTCTTCAGCGCCGCGACATATTGCGCCTTGTCCTTGCCGACGATCGCGGCGGGCATCTTGTCGGCGATCTCTTCGGCCGAATGGCCGTGGATCCAGGCCAGCGTCTGCAGGATGGCGCCGGTCAGCGCCTGGGTCTCCTTCGGGTGCGCCTTGATCCACGACGTAGTCGAATACAGCGCGCCGCCCGGATAATCGCCGCCGAACACCGCGCGAGTGTCGTGCTCGGTGCGCGTGTCGCTGAGGATACGCAGATCGGCATGCGCGGCCTGCAGGATCGTCACCGCCGGGTCGAGCATCACGGCTGCGTCGATCTGGCCCTGCTGCATCGCCGCCACCGCAGTGGCGCCGAGGCCGACGCCGATCACCGAGACGCCGTTCGGATCGAGCCCGTTCTTCTTGAGCTGATACTTCAGGAAGAAGTCGGTCGACGAGCCCGGCGCGCTGACGCCGACCTTTTTGCCGGCGAGGTCCTTGATCGACTTGATTTCCGCGGTGTGCGACGGCGACACCACCAGCACCAGCCCGGGATAGCGGTCGTAGACCACGAAGGACTGCATCTCCTGCTTTTTGGCGGCGAGATTGACGGTGTGGTCGAAATAGCCGGAGACGACATCGGCGCTGCCGCCGAGCACGGCCTTGAGCGCATCCGACCCGCCCTTGAGGTCGACCAGTTCGACGTTGAGCCCGGCTTTGTCGTAGGCGCCGATTTCCTTGGCCAGCACCGTCGGCAGATAGCACAGGCAGGCGCCGCCGCCGACGGCGATTGTCACCTTGGTCTGGGCGTGAGCGAATGAGCCGGCGAACAGCAGCGCGGCCAGCGACGCGGCGATCTTGGCGATCGTTTTGTTCATGATGGTCTCCCCGGACGAAGCAAACGACAATAAGCCAAAGCCGCCCCGCCCTCTAGTCGGTCGGCTGCGCGCCCGCCTGCGGCCGCCATACCAACAGCCGCCGCTCGACCAGACTGACCATCAGGTCGATCAGGATGACAAATACCGACAACACGAACATCCCGGCGAACACGCCGGCGACGTCGAACGAACCCTCGGCCTGCTGGATCAGATAGCCGAGCCCGGCGGCGGCTCCGAGATATTCGCCGACCACTGCGCCGACCACCGCGAAGCCGATCGAGGTGTGCAACGAGGAGAACATCCACGACAGCGCCGACGGCCAGAACACGTGGCGCATCATCTGCCGCTCGCTCATGCCGAGCATCCGGGCATTGTCGACCAGCGTCGCGCTGGTTTCCTTGACGCCCTGATAGACGTTGAAGAACACCACGAAGAACACCAGCGTGACGCCGAGCGCGACCTTGGACCAGATGCCGAGCCCGAGCCACAGCGTGAAGATCGGCGCCAATACCACGCGCGGCAGCGCATTGACCATCTTCACATAGGGATCGAACACGGCCGCGACCCGCGGCTGCCGCGCGAACCAGAACCCGACCAGCACGCCGGCCGCCGAACCGAGCGCAAACGCCAGCATCGACTCCCACAGCGTGATGACGAGATGCTTCCAGATCACGCCAGTGGCGAACCAGGCGATCACCTGCTTGGCGACATCCACCGGCGTCGAAAAGAAGAACGGCGGCAGCCACAGCTTGCCGGCGATCGGCACGGTGCTGAAGAGCTGCCAGATGCCAAGGGCGACGATGGCGACGAGGAGCTGGAGAGCGAGGAGTTTTAAGCGCGGCATCACGCAACCTCTCGCAGGCAGCGATCAGCTACACGACGATGCGCCCTCTTCTCCCCTCCCCCTTGCGGGGAGGGGTCGGGGGTGGGGGTGCTACGAGGATGGCGTCCCGTTGTGGACCCCCACCCCAACCCTCCCCGCAAGGGGGAGGGAGCGCGCTGTGCTCGGCGCAAGTTCACGACCACCAAACTACTCATTACGCCGCCTGCCCGCCTTGCCCATAGGCCTTCATCACCTGCTCGCGCAGCACGCCCCAGATCTCGCGGTGCAGAGCGTGGAAATCGTGGGTCAGGCGGATTTCGAAGATGTCGCGCGGGCGCGGCAGCGTCACCCGCCAGTCGCCGATGATGCGCGACGACGGCCCGGCCGACATGATCACCACGCGATCGGCCAGCGCGATCGCCTCTTCCAGATCGTGAGTGACGAACAACACCGCCTTGCGATGCTTGCTCCACAGCTCGAGCAGCAGATTGCCCATGATCTGCCGCGTCTGGGCGTCGAGCGGCCCGAAGGGCTCGTCCATCAGCAGGATTTTCGGATCGCGGATCAGCACCTGGGCGAGGCCGACGCGCTTGCGCTGGCCGCCCGACAGCATATGCGGATAGCGCTGCGTGAAGCTGCCGAGCCCGACTGTCTCCAGCCAGCCCTGCGCCCGCGTCAGCGCCTCAGTCCGCGGCGTGCCGGATATCTCGAGCCCGATGGCAACGTTGTCGATCGCGGTCTTCCACGGGAACAGCGCATCGGCCTGAAACAGATAGCCGGCGTCGTGGTTCAGCCCGTCCAGCGCCGCGCCGAAGATCGCCGCCTGCCCGGCCGCCGGCCGCAGCAGCCCCGCGGCCACATTGAGCAGCGTCGACTTCCCGCAGCCGGTCGGCCCGACGATGGCGACGAACTCGCCGTCCGCGACCTCTAGCGAAGCTTGCTCCACCGCGGTATAGGTCCGCCCGCCGGTGAGGCGGAATGCCACCGTCGCCTCCCGCAGCTCGACCGCTGCCGCCGTCTGTCCGCTCACGCGCCCTCCCCGGATCGTTGCCGCGCCGACCATTCAACGCGGCGCGCCGACATGCAAGCGCCGCTTGCGCGAAGCCGCCGGGCGCGGTCATGCTGCGGTATGGATCGCGACGCCCCGCCGATGATCGCCTACGACCGCGTCGCCAAAAGCTTCGGCGCGACCACCGCTGTCGACAACGTGACATTGACGGTGGCGCACGGCGAGCTGCTCGCCATCGTCGGCGGCTCCGGCTCGGGCAAGACCACGTTGCTGCGCCTCGCCAACCGGCTGATCGAACTCGACGCCGGCAGCGTCCGCATCGCCGGCGACGATATCCGCACCGCCGATCCGATTGCGCTGCGCCGGCGCATCGGCACCGTGTTCCAGGCCGCCGCGCTGTTCCCGCACATGAGCGTCGCCGCCAATATCGGCATCACGCCGAAGCTGCTCGGCTGGTCCAAGGCCGACATCTCGGCGCGCGTCGACGAATTGCTCGATCTGGTGCGACTCGACCCAGCGCAGCATCGCCGTCGTTTCCCGCACGAGCTCTCCGGCGGCCAGCGCCAGCGTGTCGGCGTCGCGCGCGCCCTCGCCGCGAAGCCCGAGATCGTGCTGATGGACGAGCCGTTCGGCGCGCTCGATCCGCTGACGCGCGATGCGCTGGGCGAAGATTTCCGCGCGCTGCACCAGCGCCTCGGACTCACCACCATCCTGATCACCCACGACATCACCGAGGCGCTGCTGCTCGCCGACCGCATCGCGGTGATGCGCGCCGGCAAGCTCTTAGAACAAGGCACGCCGGCCGGACTCAGCGCCAGCCGCGAGCCCTATGTCGCCGAGCTGATGCAGACGCCGCGCCGCCAGGCCCAGCGGCTCGCCGCGCTGCTGGACGGCGGCGCATGAGCCTGCTCGACGATCCGCGCGCCAGCGAAGCGCTAGCGCACCTGCCCGATTATCTCGGCAGCCACATCCGCGTCAGCGCCGCGGCGCTGACGCTCGGCCTCGCGCTCAGCCTGCCTCTGGCGATCCTGTCGCGGCATCGGCCGCTGCTACGCGGCGCCCTGCTCGGCGCTGCCGGCATCGTTCAGACCATCCCAGGGTTGGCGCTGCTCGCGCTGTTCTATCCACTGCTGCTGGTGCTGGCAGCGCTGAGCCTGCGGGCCTTCGGCGTTGGCTTCTCGGCGTTCGGCTTCCTGCCGGCGATGCTCGCGCTGGCGCTATATTCGATGCTGCCGGTTCTCCGCAACACGATCACCGGGCTGGACGGCGTCGATCCGGCGCTGGTCGAGGCCGCGCAAGGCGTCGGCATGACACCGCGGCAGGTGCTGACGATGGTCGAGCTGCCGCTGGCGCTGCCGGTGATCATGGCCGGCGTCCGCACCAGTGCGGTATGGGTGATCGGCACCGCGACGCTGTCGACGCCGATCGGACAGACCAGCCTTGGCAACTACATCTTCGCCGGGCTGCAGACCCAGAACTGGGTACTGGTCGTGTTCGGCTGCGTCGCCGCCGCCGTGCTGGCGGTCGCGGTCGATCAATTGCTGGCGCTGATCGAAGCCGGCCTTCGCCTTCGTAGCCGCCCGCGAATCGCGCTCGGCGCCCTCGGCCTCGCGGCGCTGCTGATCGCGACGCTGGCGCCCGGTCTGATGGTTGCCCGCGCGACGTACGTGATCGGCGCCAAAACCTTCAGCGAACAATATGTCCTCGCCGCGCTTCTCGAGCAGCGTGTCGAGGCCGCTGGCCTCACCGCCACCACCCGCAGCGGCCTTGGCTCCAGCGTGATCTACGACGCGCTCAAAACCGGCGACATCGACGCCTATGTCGATTACTCCGGCACGCTGTGGGCCAATCAGTTTCACCACGAAGGCGTCGCGCCACGCGCGCAGGTGTTGGCCGATCTGAAGCGGGACCTCGGCCGCGATGGTATCGCTTTGCTCGGCGAACTGGGCTTCGCCAACGCCTATGCGCTGGTGATGCCGCGCGCCAAAGCCGAAGCGCTGAATATCCGCAGCATCGCCGACCTCGCTGCCCGCGCGCCGCAGATGACCATCGCCGGCGACTACGAATTCTTCTCCCGCCCCGAATGGGACAATCTGCGCCGCGCCTACGGCATCGCCTTCAAGACCGAACGCCAGATGCAGCCGGATTTGATGTACGCAGCGCTGAATGCCGGCGAGGTCGACGTCATCGCCGGCTACACCTCGGACGGGCAGATAGCCAAAGACGATCTCATCGTGCTGGACGATCCCAAGCAGGCGATCCCGCCTTACGATGCGGTGCTGCTACTCGCGCCGAAGCGATCGGGTGATCGCAAATTACGAGAGGCGCTGACGCCTTTGCTCGGCCGCATCGACATTGTTGCAATGCGCGAAGCCAATCTGCGCGCAGCGACCAGCGACGGCACGCCGGACTCGGTAGCGCGTTGGCTGTGGGGACAGACCAAACCGTAGGGCGGATAAGCGAAGCGCCATCCGCCATCAGTACCTCAACGCGCGAAGCGGCGGATGACGCCTTCGGCTTATCCGCCCTACACGTCGTTATTTCCTCGGCTTTAACCCGAGCCGCTTCGCCACGATCTTGTCGACGATCCGCGGCGGCAGCTTGGTCGACAGCCAAAACCGCAGCGGGCCCGGCGTGATCACGTCGTGTGCCTTGGGCTTCGGCGACGTCAGTGCGTCATAGACGTGCTGCGCGATCGTCTCGGGCGGCAGGCCGCTGGCGTCAAGCTGCGGCAGCATCGCGCGGATTTTTTGCAGCGCCGGGTAGAACGGCGAGCCCGCATATTTGCTGATGTCTTCCTGCTCGGCCTTGCCCCAGATCGGCGTCTTCACCGCGCCCGGCATGATCACCACGACGTCGATGCCGAACAGCATCAGTTCGCGCCGCAACCCATCTGACAAACCATTGAGCGCATGCTTGGACGCGGAGTAAGCGGCCATCAGCGGGTTGCCGAACTTGCCGGCGATCGAACTCATCATGACGATCCGCCCCGGCGCGCCGCGCAACGACGCATCGGTCCCGAGCAGCGGCGCGAAAGCCTGCGTGGCCACGATCGGCGCGATGACGTTGACCTCGAACTGACGACGGAAATCGTTCGGTGACAGATCGACCACCGCGCCTGACACCGCGATGCCGGCGTTATTGACGAGGCCGGCCAGCTTCTCACCGCCGAGCGCCGCCCTCACCTCATCCGCCGCCTGGTGCACCGCCGCCGCGTCGGTGACGTCGAAAATCAGCGGCGTGAAGGCTTCGCCGAACTCCTGCTGAAGCCGTGCCGCATCAGCCTCCTTCCGGACGCTGCCGAACACGCGAAAGCTCTTGTCCAGCAGCATCTTCGCACAGGCATGGCCGATGCCGGTCGAAACACCGGTGATGACGACGGACGGCATGGAGAGGCTCCTCTCGTTCTCGCGAACGTAGCATAGCCAACGGAAAAACGGGACCGCGTTGCCGCGATCCCGTTCTTGTTGCTTCTAGCCTTCCGTCATCCTGAGGTGCGAGCGAAGCGAGCCTCGAAGGATGACTTAGCACCGCGTCTGTGGCCCATCCTTCGAGGCCGCCGCTACGCGGCGGCACCTCAGGATGACGCTGTGGGCGTCGAGCCGTAGGGCGGATGAGCGAAGCGTCATCCGCCGTCCCGAGCACGAGACGGCGGATGGCGCCTTCGGCTTATCCGCCCTACGGGCTGCGCTTAGTTCTTGCTCTTGTCGACCAGCGCGCCCTTCTTGATCCAGGGCATCATGTCGCGCAGCTTGGCGCCGACTTCCTCGATCTGGTGCTGGGCGAGCTTGTTGCGGGTGGCCTTGAACGAGGTCTGGTTGACCTTGTTTTCCAGCATCCAGTTGCGGGTGAAGATGCCGTTCTGGATGTCTTCCAGAACCTTCTTCATTTCCTTCTTGGTCTCCGGCGTCACGATGCGCGGGCCGGTGACGTATTCGCCGTATTCCGCCGTGTTGGAGATCGAGTAGTTCATGTTGGCGATGCCGCCTTCGTAGATCAGGTCGACGATCAGCTTCACTTCGTGCAGGCACTCGAAGTAGGCCATCTCCGGCGCATAGCCGGCCTCGACCAGGGTCTCGAAGCCGCCCTTGATCAGCTCGACCAGGCCGCCGCACAGCACCACCTGCTCGCCGAACAGATCGGTCTCGCACTCTTCCTTGAACGAGGTCTCGATGATGCCGGCGCGGCCGCCGCCGATCGCCGAGGCGTAGCTGAGGCCGAGATCGTGGGCGTTGCCCGACGAGTCCTTGTGGATCGCGATCAGGCACGGCACGCCGCCGCCCTTCTGATACTCGCCGCGCACGGTGTGGCCGGGGCCCTTCGGCGCCACCATCAGCACGTCGAGATCGGCGCGCGGCTCGATCAGGTTGAAGTGCACGTTGAGGCCGTGGGCGAACAGCAGCGCCGCGCCCTTCTTCATGTTGTCGTGCAGATGCTCGCGATAGATGTCACCCTGCAGTTCGTCGGGCGTCAGCATCATCATCACGTCGGCCCACTTGGCGGCCTCGGCGACTTCCATCACCTTGAAGCCAGCGGCTTCGGCCTTCTTGGCGGTGGCCGAGCCGGCGCGCAGCGCGATCGCGACGTCCTTGACGCCGGAATCCTTCAGGTTCAGCGCGTGGGCGTGGCCCTGGCTGCCGTAACCGATGATGACGACCTTCTTGCCCTTGATCAGGTTCAGATCGGCGTCGCGATCGTAATAAACTCGCATCCTTCGTCCTCTTGTTCGGCGGCCCGTCCCGCCCCGCTGGTGTGATCGGGCCGTCCCGGCCGACCGTCGAATTGCCGCTGGTTTCTAGGGCGCTGGGGCACCCGAGACAAGCCCGCGGCGGTGATTTGTGCCTGCGCGGCAGCGCCCCTGCCGCGCTGCAACAGCATCCCTTACGACTTTCCGCCGAGCGGCCTTCAGCCGACCTCCGGCAGTTCTGGCCGGAAGCGGCCGAACAGCAGCATGATGGCGAGCCCGACGACCACGATCACCATCCCGGCCAGCCGCAGCGGCCCGAAGGTCTCGCCGAACGCCAGGCTGGAGGCCCCCGCCCCGATGAAGGGGACCAGCAGCGCGAACGGCGTCACTTGGGCGGAGGTGTAGGCGTGCAGCAGCCGGCCCCAGATCCAGTAGCCGATCGTGGTCGAGCCGACCGAGAGCAACAGCAGCGACGCCATGACCCCCGGCGACAGATGCGTCATCGCCTGCCAGCTCTGCGCTAGCCCGTCGGCCATCAGCGCCGCGGCGGCCAGCGGTGGCAGCGATGCCAGGCTGATCCAGGCAAACAAATCAAGCATCGGCACCGCGCTGGTCCGGCGCAGCAGCAGATTCATCACCGCAAAGCTGACCGGCGCGGTCATCGACACCGCGAAAGCGCCGACGCTGAAATCGTAGCCGACCGTGAAGCAGATCATCAGAAGCCCACACGCTGCCACCGCGATGCCGCCGATTTGCGCGCGGCTCGGGCGCTCGCCGAGAAAAAGCGCCCCGAGGCCGATGGTGAACAGCGCCTGGCTTTGCACGATCACCGCCGTCAATCCCGCCGGCACGCCGTGCGCCATGCCGAAGGTCTGGGTCAGAAACTGCACCACCAGCAGCGCCGTCAGGCCGAGCAGCAACGGCCAGGAAATCTTCGGCCGCGGCAGCACGAGGCAAGGCAGCGCCGCGATCGCGAAGCGCAACAGGTTGAGCTGTGACGGCGACAGATCGTCGAGCGCATAGCGCGTAAACACGAAGCCCAGGCCCCAGATGATCGCGACCAGCAACGCGAGCGCCGTGTCGGCAGGCTTCATGTCGTCTCCACCCCGGTTCCGCGCGCCGCGCGCGGGCATTGGCCGCGTTCCTAGCTGATCGGCCCGGCCGCGATAAGCGTCGGCGGCGCGTAGCTGTATCCCGCCCAGCGGGTTACGCGCCTCCACGCCCCAACTATCTGCGGCCGGCCCGGGCCGCACCGGCCGAAACGATGTGCAGCCCACTCCGGTTTGGCGGAGGCCAGGGCGACGTTCACGCGTCCAGCCGAGGTCACCGATGTCCGATATACTCCACGTTGTCGTCGTGAACCCAATCGCCTACCTGGCGCTGGTGGCGTTTCTGCGCATCTCCGGCAAGCGGACGCTGACCAAGCTGAACGCTTTCGACCTCGTCGTTACCGTCGCGCTCGGATCGGTGCTCGCCACCGTGGCGCTGAACCACAGCGTTTCGCTCGGCCAGGGTCTGGCCGCGATGGCGATGCTGATCGGCCTGCAATATGTGATTACCTGGTGCTCGGTGCGGCAGCCGTGGCTCGAGGGCCTGGTGAAGAGCGAACCCACTTTGCTGATCTACAAAGGCAGCTTCATCGATCGGGCGCTGGTGGTGCAGCGCGTCACCCGCGACGAAGTCGCGGCAGTGCTGCGCAGCCGCGGCATCGCCGAAATCGCCAACGTCGACGCGGTGGTGCTGGAAACCGACGGATCGTTCGGCGTCGTCGAGTCGGTCGACTGGAGCAATCCCAGCACGCTGAAAGGGATCGACCTCTCCGCAGTCCCGGTTTCGACCCGGCCCGCGGAACCGAGCCGGACCGCGCCGGTTGCCCCTGTGTAGCATCCGGCCGCGCGCCGCGCCGGTCACCGATCGAGAGGACATCCGATGGCTCTGATTCCGCATAACACCCTGGTCGTGGTCGCCGATGGACGCGGCGCGCTGCTGCTGCGCAATGCCGGCAAGCCCACCGACGTTTCGCTGCGCCAGGAACGCAAGCTGGAGCCGGATCCTGCCGAGAACGGCCCGTCGGGCTCGCGCCCCGAGGATCAGACCAAGAGCCAGACCGACGAAGCCACCTTTGCCAAGCAGCTCTCCCACACGCTGAACAAGATGAAGCTGGACGGCGAATTCGATCAGTTGGTGCTGGTCGCCGACCCGCAGACGCTCGGCCAGATCCGGCCGATCCTGCACAAGACCGTCGAAGCCTCGCTGATCCGCTCGCTGGCCAAAGACCTCACCAACCACCCGCTCGATCAGATCGCCGAAGCGATCGCTGCCTAGCGGCTACATCCCTTCCGGGCCGCGCGTGATGGCGGCGACGCCCGTGCGCACGACCTCGACGAGGCCGAGCGGGCGCATCAGTTCGATGAACTGATTGATCTTGGTCGGACCACCGGTGATCTCGAACACGAAGCTCTCGGTCGAAGCGTCGATGACGCGGGCGCGGAACGCCTCGGCGAGCCGAAGCGACTCGACGCGAGCGTCGCCGACGCCGCGCAGCTTGACCATCGCCAGCTCGCGCTCGATCGAGCGCCCGGTCAGCGTCTGGTCGACGACGCGATACACCGGCACCATGCGGTCGAGCTGGTTCTTGATCTGCTGGATCACCATCGGCGTGCCGGTGGTGACGATGGTGATGCGCGAGACGTGCTTCTGCGCCTCGGTCTCCGACACCGTGAGACTTTCGATGTTGTAACCACGGCCGGAGAACAGCCCGATCACCCGCGCCAGCACGCCGGGCTCGTTCTGCACCAGGACCGACAGCGTGTGAGTCTCGTTCGGATCGTGACGCTCTTCGATGAAGTAGGCGGAGGCGGGTTGGGTCATTGTTGCGGTCTCGTTTCGAATGGGTGCGATCAGGCTCGTATCAGGTCGAAGTGATTCACCAGGCACGGCGAACTCCCTCGCCCCGCTGTTGCGGGGAGAGGGTTGGGGTGAGGAGCTGCTGAGTCCGCAATGTGCGGAAGCGCCCCCTCACCCGACCCGGCTTCGCTACACTCCGCCGGGCCGACCTCTCCCCGCACGCGGGGAGAGGTTCAGCGCGTTGCGCGGCGGCTCACACCAGCGCCTTGCCGCCGGCGAAGGCGGCGGCGGTGGCTTCGTCGGTGGCTTCGGACGGTAGTAGCATCTCGTTGTGGGCCTTGCCGGACGGGATCATCGGGAAGCAGTTCTCCAGCGAGGCGACGCGGCAATCGAACAGTACCGGCTTCTTCACCTTGATCATCTCGGCAATGGCGCCGTCGAGATCGCCAGGCTTGATCACCTGCATGCCGACGCCACCGTAAGCCTCCGCGAGCTTGACGAAGTCAGGCATCGCCTCGGTGTAGGAATGCGACAGACGGTTACCATGCAGCAATTGCTGCCACTGCCGGACCATGCCCATGTACTGGTTGTTGAGGATGAAGATCTTGATCGGCAGTTCGTACTGCACCGCCGTCGCCATCTCCTGCATGGTCATCTGCACCGAGGCGTCGCCGGCGATGTCGATCACCAGCGAGTCGCGATGCGCCACCTGCACGCCGAGCGCCGCCGGCAGGCCGTAGCCCATGGTGCCGAGGCCACCCGACGTCATCCAGCGATGCGGCTGCTCGAAGCCGTAGAACTGCGCCGCCCACATCTGATGCTGGCCGACTTCGGTGGTGATATAAGTATCACGCCCGCGCGTCGCCTCGTACAGCCGCTGGATGGCGTATTGCGGCATGATCAGCTCGGAGTTCTTCTTGTAGGCCAGCGAATTGCGCGCGCGCCAGGTCGCCACCTGCTGCCACCACGGCTTGATATCCGGCTTCTTGGCCTCGGCCTTGAACACAGTGAGGATATCGCCCAGCACGTTGGCGACATCGCCGATGATCGGAACGTCGACGCGGATGTTCTTGTTGATCGACGACGGGTCGATATCGATGTGGATCTTCTTGGAGTTCGGCGAGAACGCGTCGGTGCGGCCGGTGATGCGGTCGTCGAAGCGCGCGCCGATGCACAGCATGACGTCGCAATCATGCATCGTCATGTTGGCCTCGTAGGTGCCGTGCATGCCGAGCATGCCCAGCCAGTTCTTGCCGGACGCAGGGTATGCGCCGAGCCCCATCAGCGTCGAGGTGATCGGGAAGTCGGTGACCTCCACCAGCTCGCGCAGCAGGCGGCAGGCTTCGTCGCCGGAGTTCACCACGCCGCCGCCCGAATAGATCACCGGCCGCTTGGCGCCGGCGAGCATCGACACCGCCTTGCGGATCGCGACGGGATCGCCCTTCACCTGCGGCGTGTAGGAGATGTGCACATCGGTCCTGCGCGGCGGATGATAGGTGCCGACGGCGAACTGCACGTCCTTCGGCACGTCCACCACCACCGGGCCCGGCCGGCCGCTGGTCGCGACGTAGAACGCCTCGTGCAACACGCGCGCCAGATCCTTGATGTCACGCACCAGCCAGTTGTGCTTGGTGCACGGCCGGGTGATGCCGACCGTGTCGCATTCCTGGAAGGCGTCGTTGCCGATCAGATGCGTCGGCACCTGCCCGGTGATGCACACCAGCGGGATCGAATCCATCAGCGCGTCGGCCAGCGGCGTCACCATGTTGGTAGCGCCGGGGCCCGAGGTCACCAGCACCACGCCCGGCTTGCCGGTCGAGCGCGCATAGCCCTCGGCGGCGTGGCCGGCACCCTGCTCGTGACGCACCAGAATGTGCTGAAGCTGATCCTGCTGGAAGATCTCGTCATAGATCGGAAGGACCGAGCCGCCCGGATAGCCGAAGAGATGCTCAACGCCATGATCGATCAGGGCGCGGACGATCATCGCCGCGCCGGTCATCTGATTGGCATCGTGGCTCTTGGTCTCGGTCATGGCTGGCTCCGGAGGCGCCGTCTGGCGCGTTGGTCTCGGTGGTCCGTGGATGGTCGTGGTGGTCGGGATCGATCGGACAATAAAAAAGGGCCCGTCGAAGGCCCTCAGCGCACCGTCCGTTCGTGGGGTGAATTCTATCCACCCCCGGCGGTGCGCCTGGCTACGATGACGAGAAGCAGATCGGAAATAATGTGTCGCATTGTGCCGCTCAGGCTTCCCAAAGGTTTCGCGGGACCATACCCCCGAAACCTCATATGTCAAGGCAGGTCGAACGCCTTAGGGATGAAACCTTAGCCGGATTCCGCCCGCCTCGCGAGAGGTAAATAGGTGCAGGAGCGCTGCATCGCCATTGCGAAAGCCGCGACGGCCCCCATCCAGCAACGTCATTCCGGGGCACGCGCGAGAGCGCGTGAACCCGGAATCCCGACGTTCAGGCCACACCAGCGCTTCCATAATATCGAGATTCCGGGTTCGCGCGTTTACGCGCGCCCCGGAATGACAGCCCGAAGGCACGTCTCACGCGCACCCCGGAATGACGGCCGCGAAGTGGGCATCCGCCTCATCCGGCCGCACCCAGCGAAACTCTGGCAGCTGGTGCCGAAACCAGGTGAATTGCCGTTTGGCGTAATGCCGCGTATCGGCCGCGCCGATCGCGGCCGCCTCTTCGAGCGAAATCTCGCCGCGCAGATAGCGCATCACCGCCGGCACCCCATGCGCCTTCATGGCCGGCAGCAGCGGGTCGAGCCGGCGCTCGGCCAGCGCCGCAACCTCTTCCAGCGCGCCGGCCTGCAGCATCGCGGCGAAGCGCGCATCGATGCGCGCGTACAGCGTATCACGGTCGGCGGCGAGAAACACCGCACTGACGCGCACCGGCGGCAGTAGCGGCGGCGTCCCCCGCTCGTGCCATTGCGCCAGCGGCTTCCCCGTCGCCAGCACAACTTCGAGCGCACGCGCCACCCTCGTGCGGTCGGCCGGCGCCAGCCGCGCCGCGGCCTCCGGATCGTGGAGGCCGAGTTCGGCGTGCAGCGCCTGCACGCCGTCGCGATCGAGCCGGGCCCGGACCTCATCGCGCATCGCATCCGGAACCGGCGGCACCGCCGACAGGCCGCGCGTCAGCGCCTTGAAATACAGCCCGGTCCCGCCGATGAAGATCGGCAGCCGACCGGTCGACCGCGCCTCGTTCAGGGCGCCGGCCGCGGCCTCGACGAACGCACCGGCGGAGAAATTCACCGCCGCGTCGACCGTGCCATACAGCGCATGCGGCGCTGCCGCTTCGTCCTCCGGCGTCGGCCGCGCCGTGATGATGCGCAGGTCGCGATAAACCTGCATCGAATCACAATTGATGACGACGCCGTCGCGCGCTTGTGCGAGGCGCAGCGCCAACGCCGACTTGCCGCTGGCGGTTGGCCCTGCGATAAGCACCGCCGCCGGCCCGCCCTCCTGTCCCGGATCGCCCTGTTCCATGTCGCTCGTCGCCACGCTCATCTGCAATCCGAACGCCCCCGCCCTCGACTCCACCGTGATCGATGGGATGCGGGCGGTGCTGCCGCAGCCCAATCGCGCGGTGTGGTTGTTCGACGAGGTCGCCGCCGATATCAGCTTCGCCAGCGACGAGGACACGCTGGTGCTGGCCGATCGCCTCCGCGCCGCCCGCGGCGACCTGCCGATCGACGTCGTGGTGCAGCCGGAAGCGACAAGGCGCAAGAAGCTTTTTCTCGCCGACATGGATTCGACCATGATCGGCCAGGAATGCATCGATGAGCTCGCCGATTTCGTCGGGCTGAAGGAGCACGTCGCCGCCATCACCGAGCGGGCGATGCGCGGCGAGATCGCGTTCGAGCCGGCGCTGCGCGAGCGCGTCGCGTTGCTGAAGGGCCTATCCGTCAGCGTCATCGACGAGGTGCTGGCGACCCGCATCATCCCGACGCCCGGCGGCCGCACGCTGGTCCAAACCATGCGCAAGCATGGCGCCTACACCTGCCTGGTCTCAGGCGGCTTTACCCAGTTCACGAAGGTGGTCGCGGAGCGGCTCGGCTTCGCCGAGAACCGCGCCAATGAACTGATCGCCCGTGACGGCCAACTTACCGGCGAAGTCGCCGAACCGATCCTGGGCCGCGACGCCAAGCTGGCGACGCTGCTGGAGCTCCGCGAAGCCGATGACCTCGACGCCATCGACACGCTGGTGGTCGGCGACGGCGCCAACGATCTCGGCATGATCCAGGCCGCCGGCCTCGGCATCGCCTACCACGCCAAGCCAGCTGTCGCCGCTGCCGCCCACGGCCGCATCGACCACGGCGACCTCACGGCGCTGCTGTATGCGCAGGGCTATCGGCGGGACGAGTTCGTCGACGAGTAGTTTCGTCGCCTCACGCTGCATTCGTAGTTCGTAGGGCGGATAAGCGAAGCGTCATCCGCCACTTTTGCGATCACCGCGAGTATGTCGGCGGATGGCGCCTTCGGCTTATCCGCCCTTGTAATAGCGAAATCGATTATCGTCGGGTGTTCCGAAAGGAATGCTCTGCCGCGGATGGCCATCCGCGGCAGAGCGGCTGGCGATCGGATCGTATCCGCCCTGAGCCGCTCTTGGCTGCCCCGTAGCTTGATCGCGCCAGCACCTTCATCGGACCCGGATGGTTGCCGGAACAAGTTGGTTCGCTTCACAAGGCAGGGGTCGACGAAGATGACGAAGACTACACAGGGACGGCCGC
>NZ_BADD01000736.1 GCF_000333455.1 Rhodopseudomonas sp. B29 | reverse complement strand
GTTTTCGTTTTTGCACGCTAACGCAGCGCCGAGGCGCTGCGTTGCTAACGTCATCAGTAATCGGACGAGGCTGCGATCGACCGGCGATCAGATCGCCGTCACCATCGCTTGCGTCTCCTCGCGTACCGAACGGCTGCGCTTGGCGACGATCTTGTTGAGGGCGCCGAGATAAGCCTTGGCGGACGCGACCAGCGTGTCCGGATCGGCCGCACGCGCGGTCATCGAACGCCCCTCGTGCGACAATCTGACCGAGACTTCGGCCTGCGCGTCGGTGCCTTCGGTGACGGCGTGGACCTGATACAATTCCAGCTTGGCGTCGTGCGGCACCAGCGCCTTGATGCAGTTGAACACAGCGTCCACCGGGCCGTTGCCTTCCGCTTCCTCGATGCGGATCTCGCCGTCGACGTCGATCTTCATCGTGGCGCGCTGCGGACCGTGGGTGCCGGCGATCACCGTCAGCGACTTCAGCTTGATCTGGTCCTGACCCAGCGTCATTTCTTCGCCGACCAAGGCCTCGATGTCCTCGTCGTAGACGTCCTTCTTGCGGTCGGCCAAAGCCTTGAAGCGCACGAACACGTCCTCGATCTGGTTGCGCGACAGCTTGTAGCCCAGCTCTTCCAGCTTGTGGATCAAGCCGGCGCGGCCGGAGTGCTTGCCCATCACCAGCGAGGTGCCCTTCACGCCCACCGTCTCCGGCGTCATGATCTCGTAGGTCGAGGCATTCTTGATCATGCCGTCCTGATGGATGCCGCTCTCGTGGGCGAAGGCGTTACGGCCGACGATCGCCTTGTTGTACTGCACCGGGAACGAGGTCGCCGCCGACACCGTCTTGGAGGCGTGGGTCAGCATCGTGGTCTCGATGTTGTTCCAGTACGGCAATTTGTCGGCGCGTACCCGCATCGCCATCACGACTTCTTCCAACGCAGCGTTGCCGGCGCGCTCGCCGATGCCGTTGATGGTGCATTCGATCTGCCGCGCGCCGCCGGCGACGCCAGCCATCGAATTGGCCACCGCCATGCCGAGGTCGTTATGGCAGTGAACCGAGAACCGCGCCTTGTCGGAATTCGGCACCGTCTCGCGCACCTTGCGGAACATCTCGCGATATTCTTCCGGCACCGCGTAGCCGACCGTGTCAGGCAGATTGATGGTGGTGGCGCCGGCCTTGATCGCCGCTTCGATGCAGCGGCACAGGAAGTCGAACTCGGTGCGGGTGGCGTCCTCGGCCGACCACTCGACGTCGTCGGTGTGGTTGCGGGCGCGGGTCACCGACGAGATCACCATCTCGTAGACCTGCGCGGCTTCCATCTGCAGCTTGTACTTCATGTGCACCGGCGAGGTGGACAGGAAGGTGTGGATGCGACCGCGCTCGGCCGGCTTGATCGCCTCGGCGCAGCGGTCGATGTCCTTGTGGGCCGCACGCGACAGGCCGCAGATCACCGAGTTCTTGGAGCGCTTGGCGATCTCGTGCACCGCCTCGAAGTCACCATCGGACGCGAACGGGTAGCCGGCCTCGATCACGTCGACGCCCATGTCGTCGAGCATCTTGGCGACGTTCAGCTTCTCCTCGAACGTCATGGTGGCGCCGGGGCACTGCTCGCCGTCGCGCAAGGTGGTGTCGAAAATGATGACGCGGTCCTGCTCGGACTTCGAAGTCGTGGTCATGGAGTGAATTCCTTTGATCGGAGCGCCGCTGCGGCGCGGAAGGGTCTGGCGTTCTGGCGATCCCCTGAGTGCCCAGGCGCGCGCGCCCAGACGGCCCTCAGGGGCGGCTAAGAAGCAGCAGCTCGCCAAGCAGGCGGGCGGTCGTCAGCGCAGCCGGAATCGCGGGCGCGGCGAAAATCGCCATCCCCTGCATCCCATCACTGCCACTGCGAATCGTCATTCCGACACCTTCAGGTCCCAGCCATCGTCCGCGACAACCCTTGACGGAGTGTTGACGCAAGCCGGCAATGACCGAACC
>NZ_BADD01000737.1 GCF_000333455.1 Rhodopseudomonas sp. B29 | reverse complement strand
ATCGTGGCGTTCCTGCACGCCTCTGGCTCATCCCTACCGCCGAAGTCTCCCTCACCAATCTCGTCCGCGAATCCATTCTCGACGAAAGAGAGCTGCCGATGCGGCTCACCGCGCTGACGCCGTGCTTCCGTGCCGAGGCAGGCGCGGCGGGGCGGGATACGCGCGGCATGATCCGGCAGCATCAGTTCACCAAGGTCGAGCTGGTGTCGATCACCACGCCGGAGCAAAGCAAGGACGAGCACGAGCGGATGCTGGCTTGCGCCGAGGAGGTGTTGCGCCGGCTCGGGCTGCATTATCGCGTCATGACGCTGTGCACCGGGGACATGGGCTTCGCGTCGCAGAAGACCTACGACATCGAAGTGTGGATGCCGGGGCAGGGCGAGGGCGGCGCCTATCGCGAGATCTCGTCGTGCTCGGTGTGCGGCGACTTCCAGGCCCGCCGCATGGATGCGCGGTCGCGCGGTCCGGACGGCAAGCCGCGCTTCGTCCACACGCTGAACGGCTCGGGGACCGCAGCCGTATTCGAACGTCGCCTTGACGTCCTCGGCCTTGAACGGCTTGCCGTCGTGAAACACGATGCCCTGCCGCAGCTTGATCTGCAGCTTGTGCGGATCGAGCAGTTTGATCTCCGTCGCGAGCTCGTAAACCACCTCGTCGGGGTTCTCGAGCTTCATCGGGGTGCGGGTCAGGAAGCCCATGACATAGCCCTCGATGTTCTTCTGCGAGAGCGTGGTGTGGGCGGTCGGATCCCAATTGCCGGTGATGTTCTCTGCCGACAGGAACGTCATCGTCTTCCCCGCCTGGGCATGCGCCTTGGAGAGGAAGAAGTCGGGATCGATCTGCAGATAGCCCGCCAGGGTGGCAGCCGCGGCACCTTGCAGCAAATGGCGGCGGCTTAATTCTGAACTCATCGGCGTCTCCTTCGTGGGACAAAGCACAAGACCGGCCAAAACGGTCATGCAGACATCGTGCCACGCAGGAAAAACGACGTTTAAAGGATTCCCGGTTTGTTGGATTTGACCGTTTTGACCGATTATGCGGCGAATGGCGCTTTCGCAAGCAGCCCGCTGCCCGTTTGCCGGTCCACAGCAACGCCATGTCGACTGGAGATTCCGACCGGAGCCATAGCGGCGCAACATTTTCAGCGCTGCGAGGTCTGGAAATTGTTCGGCGTTCGGGCGGCGGCCAAAGGTGATCGAGACAAGGGACTCGTCCGCATGCCGGCGGCCGGTGCAGCTACGGGAAATAAGCCGCGGATGCTGACGATTTCGGACTCAAAAACTTTGGGGCGACGACTCCTCAAGGAAGCCGAGGCTCTTCGGCAGCAGCAGCTTACGCGGAACGAAGAAGCGCTTCGCGACGATCATGCGTTCGTCGCGCGTGTCACATCAAGGATGACTGCAGAGCCGAACGGGTTCTCAAATCAACCACAGGATGGATGGGCCATCCTGACGTGCACCTCTGAAAGTGCCTGATTTGATGGTGGGCGCACTAGGGCTCGAACCTAGGACCCGCTGATTAAGAGTCAGCTGCTCTACCAACTGAGCTATGCGCCCGGAGCCGATCCGGAATTTCCCGTTCGGGACGCGGTCGTTTACCAAGGCGGGCACAGGATGTCCAGCCAGCCGGACGACTTTTTCGGCCTGATGCGAAGTTTTCGTGACGGACCAAAATGGACGCGTTCGCAGCGGCTTGTCGAAGGATTCAGCCATTCGACTGAAGTGTGAGCCGCAGCGCGCCGTCGCTTGCGGCCGACATATCCCCAGGGACCAGAGCAATCGGCCGCCCTGCCCGGCCGCACGGAGCGCCGTGCGGCCGGAGCCATGCGGAATCAGAGCCGGTGCGGGCCGTCACTGTCGTCCATATTGCCGGGTCCGCGATCCCAGCCGGGGCCACGGCCGAAGCCTGGGCGATCGAAGCCCGGACCACGATCGTCGTTGTCGCGGTCGCGGTGCATGAAGTGGCGGTGATGATGGCCGCCGAAGCCACCCATACGCTCGAAACGCGTCAGCACCTTGAGCCGACGCTTCTGGCCATCATCGAGCGACTTGTAGAGCGGGTCGGCCGCGTCTGCGACTTTCTTCAGGGCCGCGGCGGTGGCCGCCATGTTGTCGGCGCGGTCGCGCATCCGCGCCACCGGATCGGCATTCGCCGGATCACGCTCCTCGTCGCGCGTCTTCATCCGCGCCTCGGCGCGGTCGATACGCAGCTTGACCAGATCCTTCACCGCAGCCTCGACCGGCGGCCACAGCTTCTCCTGATCGGGCGTCAGCTTGAGCCCGGCATGCACGGAGGCAATGCGGGCGTCGGCGAAGGCGGAGCGATCCTGTGCGCTGAACTTCGGGCGCATGTGATCGAACCACGGACGATGCTGGGCGTAGGCGACGGTCGTGCCGGTGATCAGCAGCGCAGCGGCACCGGCGAGCAAAACCTTCTTCATGAGAACCTCCTCTCAAAGGTCACCTGAAGATCGGTCTGCGCCCGCGCGCTTGCAACTTACGGTTTGGACAGAAACCCCAGCGTTACCAAGATTTCATCCAATCCGAGCGCAACACTAAGTAACAACTCGCAACCGCTATTCATCGAATGTTCAAGAATCGGCCGGCTCACAGCATGCCGAGCATCCGCGGCAGCCACAGCGAGATCTCCGGCACGTAGGTGACGAGGCCGAGGAACGCCAGCATGGTGAGCAGCCACGGCATCACGGCCACGGTGAGTTCGGTGATACCCATCTTGGCGATGCCGGAGGCAACATAGAGGTTGAGGCCGACCGGCGGGTGGCACATGCCGACCTCCATGTTGACCACCATCAGGACGCCGAGATGCACCGGATGGATGCCGAGCTTGACGGCGACCGGAAACAGGATCGGCGCCATGATCAGCACGATCGAGGTCGCCTCCATGACGTTGCCGGCGAGCAGCAGCAGGACGTTGACGACCAGCAGGAACCAGATCCAGTTGACGCCGGCGGTCGACATCCAGTTGGCAATCAACTGCGGGATGTTTTCATTGGCCATCAGGAACGAGAACAGCACCGCATTGGTGACGATGTAGAGGATCATCGCGCTCATGTTGGCGGAGCCGAGCAGCACCCTCGGCACGTCCTTGATCGACATGTCGCGATACACGAAGACGGCGATCACGAAGGCATAGACCGCGCTGACCGCGGCCGCTTCCGTCGGCGTGAACGCGCCGCTGTAGATGCCGCCGAGCACCAGCACGATCAGCAGCAGTCCCCAGATGCAGTTGCGGAACGCGGTCCAGCGCTCCTTCCAGGTCGCCTTCGGCAGCCGCGGATAGTCGTTTTTCCAGGCGCGGTAGAACGTGGTGAAGCCGAGCAGCGACGCCAGCATGATGCCGGGAATGACACCGGCGATGAACAACTGGCCGACCGAGGCCGACGACACCCGATGGCCGGACGGATCGAGCGCGATCGAGCCGCCGGTCGCCACCGCGTACACCACCATGACGATCGACGGCGGAATCAGGATGCCCAGCGCTCCAGACGTGGCGATCACGCCGGCCCCGAAGCGCTTCGGGAAGCCCTGTTTCACCATCGCCGGCAGCATGATCGAGCCGATCGCGATCACGGTCGCGGGCGACGAGCCCGACACGGCCGCAAACAGGGCGCAGGCCATCACCGCGGCGAGGCCGAGGCCGCCGTACCAGTGCCCGACCAGCGAAGTGGCGAAGTTGATCATTCGCCGCGCGACGCCGCCATGGGTCAGGAAATTGCCGGCGAGGATGAAGAACGGGATCGCCATGATCTCGAAATTCTCGATGCCGGTGAACAGCTTCAGCGCCACCGACTCGATCGGCACGTGCGTCAGCGTGAACACATAGGTCAGCACCGTCAGGCCGAGCGCGATCGAGATCGGCATGCCGGTCAGCATCAGGGCGATCAGCAGTGCGAAGATGATCAGCGAGCTCATCGCACGGCCTCCGCGGCTTCGCTGGCTGTGCCGGGCATATGCGGCTCGTCGATGCCCTCGACCTGGCCGTGATCATGATGCGGCAGATGACCGTGACGCGCGAAGGTGTAGGCGACCTGGAGGAAGCGGAAGCACATCAGATAGGAGCCGAGCGGAATGGCCAGATAGACGATCCAGCTCGGCAGCTCCATGTCGGGCGTGACCTGGTCGGTCGCCGACAGGCCGTAGACGAACTTGGCGCCCATGGTACCGATCACCGCGGTGAACAGCGCGCCGCACAGCAGGCCGAACAGGATAGTGGCCTTGCGCACCTTCGGATTGACCACGTTGATCAGCACGTCGACGCCGACGTGAATGCCGGTGCGAACGCCGTAGGCGGCGCCGAACTTCGCCATCCACACGAACATGTAGATGCACAGCTCCTGCGCCCACGAAAGATCGATCGGAAACAGATAGGGATAGAAGATCGGAATGGTGACGAGATAGCGGTGTGCCACCGCGACGAAGATCAGCAACGTGGCCGCCCCGATCACGTCGCGATCAGGATTTCCTCGAGCCGGTCGAGAATTCGCAGGACCATTCGTTTCCCCGTGGATCGACCGCCGGGCGGCAGCGTCCCGATTGTTTGGTGATTGTCGGAGCCGCCGATCGAACGGCTCCGAAAAGAACGGCGCCCGCCGCTCGGCGGGCGCCCGAAGCGGCCTTAGTTCGGGCCGCCGCCGCTGGTCTTGACGAATTCCTCGATCAGCGCCTTGCCGACACGGTTGCCAACCTCATTGTAGACCGGAGCCATCGCCTTGCGCATCGCGGCGTCCTGATCCTTGGTCAGCGTGATCAGCTCGGTCTTGCCCGACGCCTTCATGGCATTGAGCGCGTCCTGGTTTTCCTTGGCCGACTGCGAGTTGTTCAGCTCGGTGGCTTCTTTCATCGCCTTGTTGAGCTCGGTGCGGATGTCGGCCGGCAGGCCTTCCCAGAACGCCTTGTTCACGATCACCGCGTAGCCGATGTAGCCGTGATTGGTCAGCGTGGTGTACTTCTGCACTTCGTGCATCTTCTGGGTGTACATATTCGACGGCGTGTTCTCCTGGCCGTCGACGACGCCGGTCTGCAGCGCCTGGTACACTTCGGAGAACGCCATCACCTGCGGGATGGCGCCAAGGGCGCGGAATTGCGCGTCGAGCACCTTGGACGACTGGATGCGGAACTTCAGGCCCTTGTAGTCTTCTGGGGCGATGAGCTTCTTGTTGGCGCTCATCTCCTTGAAGCCGTTGTCCCAATAAGCCAGGCCGATGATGCCCTTCGGCTCCAGCAGCTTGAACAGCTTCTCGCCGATAGGACCGTTGGTGACCTTACGCAGCGCGTCGAGGTTCGGCAGGATGTAGGGCAGATCGAACACTTCGAATTCGCGGACGCCGATCGGGCCGAACTTGGAAATCGACGGTGCCAGCATCTGCACCGCGCCGAGTTGCAAGGCTTCCAGCTCTTCCTTGTCCTTGTAGAGCTGCGAGTTCGGATAGACTTCGACCTTGACCTTGCCGCCGGTGTACTTCTCGGCCAGCTCCTTGAACTTGTCCGCCGCCATGCCCTTCGGCGTATTCGGCGCCACGACGTGGCTGAACTTGATGACAATCGGCGATTGTGCACCGGCCGGGCCGGCAAAAGCCAACACCGCGGCCGATGCCACGGCCAGGATCATGGACCGGGTCAATGTGTGCATGGCACGTCCCCCTATTGTTGTTGAGCGGTAAAACGCTGCAATCGAGCCTGTTTTCCCC
>NZ_BADD01000738.1 GCF_000333455.1 Rhodopseudomonas sp. B29 | reverse complement strand
GACTTGTCGGCGCCGAGCAGGAAGTTGCCCGGCATCGGGTCGTTGAAGCAAGGCACCAGATCGAGCCCAGCCGCCTCGAGCGCGGCGCGGGCCTGCCGATACTGCCACGTCAGCCAGTCGTGGTCTTCGGGCAAAAACCCGCCGAGCTGTTTGACCTGATCATAGTGCTCGTCGATCATGTCGAACACGGTCTTGGTCAGCGGCAGCGGCGGCGCCTGATGGAACAGCCGGTACAGCCGAACGGCTTCGGCCCGCACCGTCGGGTCGATGAAGTCCGCATGCGTCGACGGCCGCCGATCCTCGACGAACTCGGCGATCTCGATGCCCTCGTGGTCGAGGTAGTCGAATGTCCTTGGCCCGACCCCGATGGTCTCGGCCTGCCGGCTCGCCGCGCAGGCCGCCTTGCGGTCGATGAACATCTCGGTGCCGCGGCCGGGAATCTTGACGAAGTAGTCATGCGAGGCGCTTTCGACCTCGACACGAAAATTCACATTGCTGATACCGCCGGAGACCGGGCGATACCGAATCTGGCCCTTCCAGGCCTCGATCTTGTGGATGGCGCCTTCGAGCTGGCGTTCCGCATCCGTCGCGGCCATTCCGATGTCTTTCATCTGCATGTCTCCTAGAGCGTACGCAGAAACTCTTCGAAGCCCGGCTTGCCGAGCGCCATGCGACAGCGCAGGAAACGCCACCCTGCGTATTTGAGAAACTCGACGCCCTGCAGCGGCGAGCGCGAGGCCATCAGCAGGCTGCGCAGCGCCCAGTAGAAGTCGTCGGCCGCGGCGTAGATGCGGCAGCGGCTGAACGCCGTCTCGCTGAAACGTCCGTCGTGCAATTCGAGGAGCGGCTTCATCTGGCTCTCGAACTGATACAGCTCGTTCATCTGCACGCCGAGCTGATAGTAAGGATCGATGTCGCCCGCCATGTCGAAGTCGACCAGCGCCATGGCGCCGTTCGGTCCGAGCATCACGTTCGAGGAATGCGGGTCGCCGTGTGCCGGGCGGCGATCGACGCCGGCGGCATCGATCGCCTCGGCCATCTTCATCATCCAGGCGTGCATCCAGTCGGCGTCGTCGGGCAGCGGCACGCTGGACCGCGGCAACAATGCCCAGATCGCCTCGATCCCCTCGAACACCGACCACGGCCGCCCGAACGGCGCGCCCGCCGCGATAGTCTTCTGCATCGTGACGAGGTGGGATACGGCATCGGGCGTGATCAAATCGTCGATCTTCGCCACCTTCCAACCGGCGCCAAGACGGGCTAGCAGCATCGTCCGCGCCGCCGCATCGCCTCCGATCACGGCCGGCGCAAGGCCGAGATCTGCCGCCCGGCGCGCTGCGACGAGCGCGACGCCGTGATCGACCAGTTCGGCCACCTCCGCGGCGCCAAGACGGAGAAACAAATTCGCCTCGGTCCCATTGGGAGCGACATAGTACGTGGTGGATTCCACCGCCTGATACGATGGCGACGCCACCGGATGCATGGCGACTTCATAGCCGAGCGTCTCGGCGTCGGCCGGCAGCAGGCCGGCCAGCACGCTTTCGGCCCGCAGCTCCTCCGCGGTCTGGGCCTGGCCGAGATGCTTCATACGCCTGCCCCCTCCGGATCGATGACCTTGAGGCCGTCGCGCGCCAGCGCGTAGAGCATCTCGGCCAGAATTTGAGTGCTTGCCGCATGATCCTCCGGACTGGTGTACTCGGTCGGATGGTGGATCACCCCGTCCTTCGAGCGGACCGCCATCACGATCGACGGGCAGACAGCCGACATCGCCACCGCATCGTGTCCGCCGATCGTATCGAGATGGCGCGCGGTCTCGCCGCGTCGCGCCGCCGCACGCTCGGCGAGCGCGACGAGGCCCGGTGCAAAGCCGCCGGCGCGGCGCCGGTCGATAGAGCGGACCTCGAATCCGACCTCGGCCTTGTTCGCCGCGGCTTCGATCCGCGCCTTCATCTTGTCTTCGGCTTCGGCGAGAACTTCCGGCGAGCCGGAGCGTAGTTCGATGAACAGCACGGCCTCGGCCGGAACGGTGTTGGGCGAATTCGGATAGACTTCGAGGCGGCCAACCGAGGTGTGAAGGTCGAGCCCATGTTCACCCGCGATCTGCTTGAGATCGGCGATGAGATGGGCGGCCGCCAGCAAGGCGTCCTTCCGCTGGGCCATCGGGGTCGGCCCGGTGTGAGCCTGCTCGCCGAGGAACGCGAGCCTGTACTTGGTGGCGCCCCAGAACCGCGTGAACACGCCGAACCGCTCGCTCGATGCGAACAGCTTGTCGTCGCCCTCGATGTGCAATTCGATCAACGCGTCGGGACGCGCGACCTTGTCGGTGCCGGCATAGCCGATCTCGGCCAGAGACTGACGAACCGTGACGCCGTCACCATCGGCGCGGTCCAGCGCCCAATCGAGTTCGAGCGCACCGGCGAACACGCTGCTGCCGAGCAGGCTCGGCTGAAACCGCGCTCCTTCTTCGTTCGTCCAGTTGACCACCTGGAAATTGCACGCCGCCAGGCGACCCTCGGCTTTCAGCCGCTCGGACACGGCGAGCACGGCCTCGCAGGCGGAGATGACGCCGAGCGCGCCGTCGAAACGTCCACCGTTCGGCTGACTGTCGAGATGCGAGCCGACCATCACGGTCGGCGCATTGGCGCCGGCGAGCGACAGCTTGCCGAACTGATTGCCGATCGGATCGATCTGCTGCTCGAAGTTGTGCTCCTTGAACCATCCGCCGAGCCAGTCGCGCGCCTGGCCGTCGGTCTTGGAGAGCGTGAGGCGATTCATCGCTCCGTTCGGCTTGCCGCCGAAGGTCGAAACCTTCTCCATCATCGCCTTGAGGCGAGACGGATTGATCGGAGCATCGGAAACATCGGCGTCAGGCATAGATCACGTCCACTTTCAATTGACGGAACTGGTCGGCGAATTCGGGCGCCAGCGGCGCGCCGGTGATGACGGTGTCGAGGTCGCCCAGCGCGAAGGTGTGAAACGAGCCGAGCCGTCCGAATTTCGAGCTGTCGGCGACGATTACCGAGCGCTTACCTTGGGCGCGGGCGGCGCGGCGCAGGATGGCTTCATCCTCGCCGTAGTCCATGAAGCCACGCTCGGCGTGTACAGCGCTGATGGCAATGATCGAGAGGTCGAAGAAGTGCTCTTTGATCGCCGCGACGGCTTCGGGGCCGAACGTCGCCTGATACACCGGCCGCAGTCGCCCCCCGAGCAGCCGGACGTTCACCGAGCCCTGGTAGAAGAAGTGCGAGGCGACCGCGAGCGAGTTGGTGACGATGGTGAGATCCTTGCGGGCCTCAATGTATTTCAGACACGCCAGCGTCGTGGTGCCTTCGTCGACGAAGATCTTCATCCCGTCCTTGACCAGCGCAGCCGTCGCCTCGCCGATGCGCATCTTCTCGCGGGCGCTGACGCGCAGACGCTCGGCGAACGGCTGATCGCTTTCCTGGCCGTCGAGCACGGCGCCGCCATAGACGCGCCTGGCAAAACCTTGCGTCTCCAGTTCCCGCAGATCGCGACGGATCGACTCGTGGCTGACCTTGAGCTGATCGACCAGGTCCTTGACGTGGACGCGTTGCTTCTGTCGCAGCAACGTCCTGATCAATTCCAGGCGGCTTTCGGTGAAGCTCATGCCGAAGCTCCCTCGACCGAATCCTCAATCAACGGGATTTCAGCCTTCACCAGATGACAGGCCGCGAAATCGTGTTCGTGCCGCACCGTCAACACCGGCTGGACGCCGTTGCAGACCTCCATGGCGCGCGGGCAGCGCGACTTGAAGCTGCAGCCGGTCGGGATCGACAACGGGCTCGGCGGCTCGCCTTCGAGCAGGCAGTCTTCCGGCTTGTAGCGCTTGTCTTCGAGCGTCGGCATCGCGCTCAAGAGCGCCATCGTGTAGGGGTGACCGGGATCGAAGAACAGACGTTCGTTGCCGGCCAATTCGAACACCTCTCCGAGATACATCACGGCGACCCGGTTGCAGACCTTTCGGACCATGGCGAGGTCGTGGGAAATGAAGATGTAGGTGAGGTTGTATTCCTGCTGCAGCTTTTGAAACAGGTCGAGCAGCTTGAATTGCTCGGCTTGATCGAGCGCCGACAGCGTCTCGTCCATGATCAGAATGCTAGGCTCGAGAACCAGCGCGCGCGCGACGTTGACGCGCTGGCGCTGGCCGGCGCTCAGTCCGAGCGGCAGCTCGTTGTAGAGTTCGGCCGCAAGGCCCACCTCCCCCATCACCTTCAGCACGCGCGCACGCAGCTTCTCGCGGTCACGCCAGCCATGGGTGCGCAGCGGCTCTTCCAGCATGCGTCCGATCGAGGTCCGCGGCGGTAGCGACCCGAACGGATCCTGCAGCACGAGCTGCAGACGGGCACGGAAGTCCAGCAAGTCCCGTCCGCGCAGCGTCGCGATATCCTTGCCTTCGCAGAGGATCTGGCCCGAGCTCGGCAGTTCGAGCCGCGACAGCAGCCGCATCAAGGTCGACTTGCCGCAGCCGGACTCGCCGACGATCGCGAAGCTGTCCCCGCGCCGCACATCGAAGGTGACGTTGCGCACGGCACGAACCAGATTGACGCCGCCGAGGCCGCTACGCTTCTTCACCCGATAAGTCTGCGAGGCATCGCGCAGGCTGAGCACGACTTCGCGATCTTCCGGCAATGCCGGCAGCGTTTCGGTACCCCGCCAGATCTTCGGCGTCTGCGACACCAACTCGCGGGTGTAGGGATGGCTCGGCCTGGCGACCAGCGCCTCGGTCGCCTGCTCTTCGACGATACGGCCACGATCGATCACGAGAGTCCGCGTACTCGCCTCACGCACCATCGGCAGCGACGACGAGATGAACAACACCGCGGTGTTGAACTGATCGGTCAGTTCCTTGATCAGGCGAATGACCTGCGCCGCCACGGTGACGTCCAGTGGCTGCGTGACGTTATCGGCCACCAGCACCGCCGGATTGGTCACCAGCGCGTCGACGATCAGCGCGCGCTGCATCATGCCGCCGGAGAACTGCGACGGATAGTCATGGAAGCGGCTGCTCGCCGATGGGATGCGGACCGCGGCGAGCAATTCGATCACCCGCTCCTGCGCCTGCCGCCGCGACACGTCCGGCATCACCGCGCGCATCTTCTCGACGATCTGAGCGCCGACCGGCAGCGTCGGATCCATCGCGCCCATCGGGTTGGCGCCGACATAAGAGATGCGCTGGCGCAGCCCGCGCATCTCGGTCTCTTTCATGCCGTAGATGTCGCGCCCTTCGAACAGCACCGAGCCGGAGCGTCGAACCAGTGGCGGGTCGAGCCAGTTCACCGCGGTGCGCGACAGCACCGTCTTGCCCGACGCGCTGGCGCCCACCACGCCGACGATCTCCTTCGGCGCCAGCGACAGCGAGACGTCTTCGAGGATGACTTTCGCAGTGTCGGAACGGCCGAGCGCGACGGTCACGTTGCGTAGTTCGAGCAGCGCCATCACTCGCCTCCCGCGTGGACGGTGTCGCGGGCGCGTTCGAGCGCGGCGCCCATCAGGTTGATGCTGGTCAGCGTCAAACCGAGGAACAGCCCCGGCATGGTCGCGATCCACCAGGCATTGAGCAGATACTTGCGGCCGTCGGCGATGATGTTGCCGAATGTGGGTGTCGGCGGCTGCACGCCGAGGCCGAGAAAGCCGAGCGTCGATTCAAAGATCATCATGCGGGCGACATCGAGCACCGAGGTGAACAGCACCGATGGGAGCAACAGCGGCAGCAGCAGCGTGACGATGATGCGCAGATCTGTCGAGCCGCCGATCTGCGCGGCGCGGACGAATTCGCGCTGGCGCTCGGTCATCACCACGCTCCGCATCATCCGCGCGTAGACCGGCCAGTTCGACATGCCGAGCACGAGAACGATGGCGGGGATCGTCGGCCGCGAGACGCCGAGCACCGCGATCGCCAGGATGATCATCGGGATCGAGAGCTGAGCATCCGTGAGGCGCATGATGACCGCGTCGATGCGGCCGCCGAAGTAGCCGGCGATGGTGCCGAGCGTGCAGCCGACGAACAGCATGACGATAACCGAGGCGACTCCGATCAGAAAGGAATAGCGCAGGCCGACGAGTGATCGCACCAGCATGTCACGGCCGAGCTGATCGGTCCCCAGCGGATGCGCCCAGCTCCACTTGGCGCCTTCGAACAAGGGCGGCAGCAGCCGAGCCTTGATGTCCATCTTGACCGGATCGATGCCGCTCAGCTCCGGATAGAGCGCGGTGGCGAGCGCCAGCACGATGAAGATCGCGGCGCCCGCGCGAAATCCCGGCGACGCGACGGCCTTGTCGAACACGCGGCGCGCCAGCGAGCGGGATGCCAGCATGGTCGACGAGTCCGGAGAAGCGATTGATATGATCGACATCGAAAATCCTTCGCCTCAGTATTCGAGCCGGGGATCGATGCTCGTCGCGACGAGATCGACCACGATATTGATCAGGACGAAGATCGCGCTGGTCACGATCGCGATGCCCTGGATCAGCGGAAAGTCACGCTGCAGCACGGCGTTGATGGTGAGCAGCCCGAGCCCCGGATAGTCGAAGATGTATTCGACGATGATCACGCCGCCGAGCAGGCTCGAGAACTGGATGCCGAGTAGATTGAACAGCGGCACGGAGGCGTTGCGCAGCACATGATTGGCGATGATGCGGGTACGGCCGAGGCCTCGGACGCGCCCGACCGAGACATAGGCCTCGGTCATCTGTGACGACACCGAACCGACCAGCGTGCGGATCAGCACCGGTGACATTTCCACGGCGAGCACGATCGCCGGCAGGATGGTGTAGGCGAAACCGTTGTAGCCGATGGCCGGCAGCCAGCCGAGCTTCACGGAGAATAGCAGCGCCAGCACGATGCCGAGCCAGAAGTTCGGCAGCGAGATGAAGATCGACGAAATGTAGAACGCCACCTTGTCGGGCCATCTGCCCGGATACAGTCCTCCGGCAATGCCGATGATGGCGGAGAAGACCAACGAGATTGCCAGCGTCATCGCAGCAAGTTGGAGGGTCATCGGCAGCGCCTCGAGGATCAGCGTCAGAACCTCGGCACGCTCGCCGCGCGTCGAGTCGTTGAAGCTCGATCCGCCCGTCGAAGCACCGTTCGCGGGCCGCACGAAGGACTGGCCCAGATCACCGCGCACCACTGAGCCCATGTAGCGCCCGAACTGCACGATGATCGGGTCGCGAAGGCCCATGTCCTTGGCGATCTTCTCGATCAAGGCCTCCGGCGCCATGCCGCCCGCCATCAGCCGCACCGGATCGCCGGGGACGACGCGCAGCAGCGTGAAGATCAGGAACGACACCAGGAAGATGATGACGACGCCCTGCGCCAGTCGCCGGATCAGAAAATTCAACGTGAACATTCGGCAGTCCCGTTGGAGGTCGGGAGCCGCACCTCGTTGGGAGGTGCGGCTCGAATGACGTCAGGCGGTCTTCGATGCGTCGATCGAGCCGTCGGGATAGATGAACAGCCCCGCGTAGTCCTTCTGCATCGCGTGGATCATCACCGACGTGAAAAGCGACAGCGCCGGCATCTTCGACGCGATCAGCGGCATCGTTTCGGTCTGCAGCACCTTCTTGCGCTCTTCCAGGGTCGGCGCGTTGCGCTCCTTGTCGAGCGACGCATCGATTTCCGCATCCTCGATGCCGCAGATGCGGTGCGACTTCGAATAGAAATGCGTACGCAGCACCAGATCCGGCTCGGGCGAACCGGTCGACCAGCCGCAATCCACCATGTGGCCGGGACCACCACCGGGCCGATGATACAGCCGCTCGTTCCAGGCCGCCGGCTCCAGCACGGTCAGGGTGACGTTGAAACCCTGTTCGTTGAGCATCGCGGTGAGAACTTCGCCGTATTCCTTGGTCTTCGGATAGAAGCCGACCGAGGTGATGTATTCGAGCGGCGGCAGCCCCTTGCCCTTCGGGAAACCGGCCTGCGCCAGCAGCTCCTGGCACTTCGCAGGATCGAACTTCGGATAGTTCGCAAGATCGCAGTAGCCGAATTTCACCGGCGAGACGAAATTCGCCGAGGCATGGCCGGCGCTGCCGAGAATATCGAGAATGACGTCGCGGTTGATGGCATGGCAGGCCGCCAGTCGAACCCGCACATCGTTGAACGGAGGCTTGGAGCAGCGGAACCAAAGATACTTGTTTTCGACCGAGACCACGCGGTTGATGTGGATCTTCGGATTGGCCTTGACTGTGTCGACCTGCTCGGGCTCGAGCCGCTCGACGATGGAGGCCTCGCCGTTCATCAACGACAGCATGCGCGTGGTGGAGTCGCCGACGAAGTTGAAGTTGATGCCCGCAATCGCCGGCTTGCCCTTGAAGTAACCGTCATTGGCGACCATCACGGTCGAATTGCCGCGCTGCTCGACGAATTTGAACGGGCCGGTGCCGTTGAGGCGCTGCGTCAGCACGCCGCCGGGACCAGCTGCAATGTCCTTGGCCGACATCATCGGCAGGAACGCTGCCAGGAACATGAACAGATGGGCCGGATAGCCGCCCTTCGAGGTGTCGACGATCACCGTGTAGTCGTCGGGCGTGTCGATCTGCAGCGTCTCGGTTGGTCCGGGATACCATTGCGCCGGACGATCGGCGCGCGAGCCGTATTCGAACGTCGCCTTGACGTCCTCGGCCTTGAACGGCTTGCCGTCGTGAAACACGATGCCCTGCCGCAGCTTGATCTGCAGCTTGTGCGGATCGAGCAGTTTGATCTCCGTCGCGAGCTCGTAAACCACCTCGTCGGGGTTCTCGAGCTTCATCGGGGTGCGGGTCAGGAAGCCCATGACATAGCCCTCGATGTTCTTCTGCAAAAGCGTGGTGTGGGCGGTCGGATCCAAATGCCGGTGATGTTCTCTGCCGAACAGGAACGTCATCGTCTTCC
>NZ_BADD01000739.1 GCF_000333455.1 Rhodopseudomonas sp. B29 | reverse complement strand
TCTTCAAATGGGCCTTGGCCAGACGACGGTCCTCACCGGCGGCCTGCACCGCGGCGGCGGTCTCGACGGTCTCGCAGAACGCTTGCACCG
>NZ_BADD01000740.1 GCF_000333455.1 Rhodopseudomonas sp. B29 | reverse complement strand
CGGCGCGATCGGCGTGCTGATCGAGCGCACGGTGATCCGCTTCCTCTACGGCCGGCCGCTGGAGACGCTGCTCGCGACCTGGGGCATCCGCTCAGCCAGGAGTACTGACCTTCGATACCGAGCACCCAGCTCGGAGCGAACTGCCAGTCGTAACCAGCCTGCACACCGCCGAGGAACTTGCCGTTGTTGCTGGCGGTAACGCCGGTGCCGATGGAGTTGTCG
>NZ_BADD01000741.1 GCF_000333455.1 Rhodopseudomonas sp. B29 | reverse complement strand
GATCCGATGCCGAAGCCGTCTTCCTGGTCGGCGAGGTGCTGCATCTGCCTCCCGATCAGTTCGAGATGTTCGCGACCACCCGCGTCACCCTCGACGAGGCCGAAGTCATCCTCGACCTGCTTGCCCGCCGCATCGAGACGCGGCTGCCGGCCGCCTACCTCGTCAACAAGATCTACATGCGCGGGGTGCCGTTCTATGTCGACGAGCGGGTGATCGTGCCGCGCTCGTTCATCGGCGAACTGCTCGATACGCATTTCGACGGCGGCGACACCTCGCTGATCGGCGATCCGGCCGAGGTGACGCGGGTGCTCGACCTGTGCACGGGCTCCGGCTGCCTCGCCATCCTCGCCGCCCGCGCCTTCCCGCATGCGATGATCGATGCTGTCGATCTATCGAAGGATGCGCTCGCGGTCGCGGCTCGCAATGTCGCCGATCATCGCCTCGGCGACCGGATCGCCCTGCATCACGGCAATCTGTTCGCACCATTGGGTGATACGCGCTACGATCTGATCATCACCAACCCGCCCTATGTCGACGCCGAAGGCATGGCGAACCTGCCGCCCGAATGCCGCGCCGAGCCGCCGATGGCGTTCGACGGCGGCGATGACGGAATTGATATCATCCGGCATATTTTGGCCGGCGCCGCCGATCACCTGACGCCCGACGGCGGCCTGCTCTGCGAAGTCGGCCGCGGCCGCGAACTGATCGATTCCAACTACCCGCAGTTGCCGCTGCTCTGGCTCGACACGGAAGATTCGGACGGCGAAGTCTTCTGGATCGCGGCCGCCGACTTCTGACCAGCCTGGAACAATCGCAGCCGGAACCGGCCTGCGGCGCCGACGTTATCTCCGCACATCATCCACGATTTGCGGAGACTACCAATGTCGCTCGCCCGCGACACAGTGCGTCCGGCTGCCCATTATTTCCACGATGACGGGCTGATCCCGAACAATCCCTTGCCGCTGCTGATCTATCCACGCGCAGTCGAACTGTCGAGCGACCCCGAGCAGGCAGTCGAAGATGTATTCGCGGAGAACGGCTGGGGTGATCGTTGGCGCAACGGCATCTTCGATTATCAGCACTATCACGCCACGGTGCACGAGGCGCTCGGCGTGGCGCGCGGCCGCGCCTTGGTGCTGTTCGGCGGCGAACAGGGCGAAGCCATCCAGCTCGGCCCCGGAGACGTCGCCGTATTGCCGGCGGGCACCGGCCACAAATGCCTGTTCGCCAGCCACGACTTCTCGGTCGTCGGCGCCTATCCGCCCGGGACAAAGATGCAGGTGACACGGCCGACGCCCGACAATTATCGCAAGGCGCTGG
>NZ_BADD01000742.1 GCF_000333455.1 Rhodopseudomonas sp. B29 | reverse complement strand
CCGACTTCGGACAATTTCTACGCGACGCTGAATTCGGCGGTGTTTTCGGACGGCTCGTTCGTCTACGTGCCGCCGGGCGTGCGCTGTCCGATGGAGCTGTCGACCTATTTCCGCATCAACGAGCGTAACACCGGCCAGTTCGAGCGCACGCTGATCATCGCCGACAAGGGCTCCTACGTCAG
>NZ_BADD01000743.1 GCF_000333455.1 Rhodopseudomonas sp. B29 | reverse complement strand
GCGGTGAGCGCGCGAGTGCGGTGGCGATGGTCTTGGTCTGGAAGCGATCGGATGGCATCAGAACTAACAGGATTTGCGAATTACCGACGCTACGTTTCCCACCGTCATGCACGGGCTTGACCCGGGCATCCACGGACGCCAGCACGGCCTTGCTCGGAGTCGTGGATGGCCGGGTCAAGCCCGGCCATGACGACGTGGGGAGGTGGTGGATAGTCGCCGAAGGCCGATCGCTAGGTGGCGCAGGCTCGTGGACGAACGCCTCCAAATCCCCGAACGTCAGATGACACTCGCCCTTCTCGGCGCGGAGCTTGCCGGTGCTGAGCAGGCGGCAGAGCCGGCCGTAGGCGGCGCGGTCGGTCGGATAGGCGAGCAGGTCCGGGGTGCCGTCGATGAAGCACAGCCGCGCGCCGATCAGCAGCTTGGGTTTATGAACGAGATCCTTGTTGTCGAGTTCGCTATAGGCGCGCACCACGCCGGCCAGCGTATTGCGGTCGGCGATGCCGATCGCATCGAGGCCGAGTTCGCTCGCCTGATGCACATACTCCTGCGGATGCGAGCCGCCTTCCAGGAACGAGAAATTGGTGGTGACGCCGATCTCGGCGTAGCGCGCGCTCATGGGCGTCTCGGTTCAAGTTATTAGTCAACTCCGTCATTGCGAGGAGGCGCAGCCGACGAAGCAATCCAGCCAGGTGCACGGAGCTGGATTGCTTCGTCGCTTCGCTCCTCGCAATGACGGGGAGAGGCGGTGCACATGCATTCGTCCTCGCCTTCGTCATCTCCCTCACGCGAATAACCCATGCATGTACCAGCGCGGCTGGCCGGTGCCGTCGGGTTCGGGCATCACCTCGATTTCATAGAGCCCGTCGCGATACAGCCAGAACCGGGCGCCGTCCTCGTCCTCAATGCGGAAGTAATCGCGGGTCAGGCCGGGCTGGGCGGCGCGCCACCATTCCATGGCGATGCGCTCGGGTCCTTCGGCGCGGGTGACGCGGTGGGTGACGCGGCGCCAGATGAACTGCGCCGGCGGGCCGTCCGGCACGCCGGCCAGCACCTCGATCGGCTCGGGCTGTTGCAGCAGCCGCAGCGGCCGCAGCGGCGGGATGTCGGCGCGCGCCGGCCACGGCGCATCGCCGGCGTCCGGCGGACAATGCTGCACCGGAACGGCGAGCGCGACGCGCTCGGGGATGTGCGTGTCCTGCGGCAGATAGCGCACGACGCGCCGGGCACCGAGCCGCGCCGCCAGCGTATCCGCCAGCAGGGCGACGTCCTCGGCCTGATGCGCCGTGGTATCGAAGCCGCGCTGCGCCTCGGTGGTGGTGACGCTGACGCTGGCGGCGAGACGGATCAGATCGTAGCCGAAGCCGGGATCGAGCGGATCGGCCAGCGCGTCGAGCTTCTCGGCGAACAGCCGCTGCACCACCTCGACCCGCGTCACCGGCTGGCCGGTCTCGACGCTGATGCTGCGCACCGCGCCGTCGCTGCGGAAAAAGCTGGCGACCAGCTGCCGCGCACCCTTGCCGCTGCGCTCCATCGCGGCGATCAGCAGCTTCGCCAGCGCCAGCAGCGTCGGCAGGATAACGTCGGTGGTGGCGACCGGCTCCGGGAAATTTTTATCGACCACGTAGTCGGGTGCCGGCCTGCGCGGCGAGATTGGCGCGTCGTCGTCGCCGGTCGCCTGGCGCAGCACGGCGATAAACTCTTCGCCAAAGCGTGCGGCAAGTTCAGAGGGCTTTCGCGCCAGCACCTCGCCGATGGTCTTGAGCCCGGCGCGGCGCAGGCCGCGCACGATGGCGTCATCGACGCCGAGCGCTGCCACCGGCAGCGGCGCCACCGCCCTCGCCTCGTCGCCCGGCGCGACGATGCTGCGCGGCGCGCCGCGGGTCAGTGCCCGCGCCGCGACCGCGGTGCCGGCGATCGCCGCGCTGGTCTCGAAGCCCTGCCGCGTCAGCGCCGCCGTCAGCGACCGCATCAGGGCGGCTTCGTCGCCGAACAGATGCGCACAGCCGGTGATATCGAGTAACAGCCCCTCGGCGCCGTCGAGCGCCACCAGCGGCGTGTAGCGATCGCACCAATCGGCGATGGCGTTCAGTAGCACCGCGTCGGCATGCGGATCATGATCGATCACCTCCACCGCCGGATGCATCGCCCGGACGGTGGCGAGCGGCATCCCCGGTAGCACGCCGCCCTGACTGGCGCGCGCGTCGCAGGCGACCACCATCAGCGCATTGTCGCGCTTGGCGGCGACCACCCGTGGCGCGCGCGAGGCATCAACCTGCGAGCCGCTGCCCGGCGGAAGTAACTGACGTTCGAACCGATCGGTCGGCAACCTCGGCAGCCACAAGCCGAGAATGCGTCTGCGGTTCACGGAACTGGCACGCATCACAATTCCATTCCATGATCCAACGGCCGGTCTGGCCGTGACGATTGCGGATGAGCGAGGTGTCGAGCACCGGCGCGCCCCAGTCCTCGCTCGGCGGCGAATGCGCCGCTCGCACCATCCACCGCGTCTCTGCTGTGGACGCCTGCGGCGCGGCGGCGATGCGCAGCATCAGCGCGGTGACGCCGCTGTCCTGCGCCGCCAGCGTCAGTTTTCGCGAGGCGACCTGATCGAACGCGCGGGTGTCGCCCCATAGCTCGGTGATCACCGCGCCGAGCGCGTTACAGGCCAGCGCATCGGCCGCGGCGCGGAGCGCGCTGTCGGCATCGTGGGCGCTCACCATAACGATGCGGCGCGGGTCGAGCCCGAGTTCGGCCAAGCCCTCCATCGCCAGCTCGCCGTTCTCGCGCGCGGAAAAATCCTGGCGGATCCACAGCAGAAAACGTTGATCGGCGAGCAGCCGCGCCACGCCCGCCGCGAAGCCGGTCGCGGCCGGGGCTTGCGCGCCGTCGCAGAACACTTCATGCAGCGCGCCCTGCACCAGCCCGCCCTGCAGCACGGCGTCGGCCTCAGCGTGGCCGAGCGGCACGCGGCGCAGCGTCTCGGCCGTCCCGCTTTCGAGCCGGTCGATCTCGCCCTTCAGGCGCGCAAGCATGCTGTGGCGCGCGCCGTCCATGCGCCGCTCCTTTTCTTTGCCAGTTCACGAGAGTCGATGAACCCGTTGCCGGCTCATTTGTTCATGATATGTTCTAATAAATCCCTGCCTCGCCGGGGAGTCAATCGGGTTCATCCCGAGTCCCGGCCGCAAAATTTTTTCGGCAGTTGAATCAAGGAGATTCCCATATGGACGTGCAGCGCAAGCTGGCCATCCTGGCGGACGCGGCAAAGTACGACGCCTCCTGCGCCTCGAGCGGAACGGAGAAACGCGACAGCCGCGACGGCAAGGGGCTGGGCTCGACCGCGCCCGGCATGGGCATCTGCCATTCCTACGCGCCGGACGGCCGCTGCATCTCGCTGCTCAAGGTGCTGCTGACCAACGCGTGCAACTACGACTGTTTGTATTGCGTCAACCGCGCTTCGTCGAACGTGCCGCGCGCGCGCTTCACCGTCGACGAGGTGGTGCAGCTGACGCTCGACTTCTATCGCCGCAACTACATCGAGGGGCTGTTCCTCTCTTCCGGCATCATCCGCAGCGCCGACTACACGATGGAGCAGGTCGTCGAAGTCGCGCGGCGGCTGCGGGAGGAGCATCACTTCCGCGGCTACATTCATCTCAAGACCATTCCCGAAGCCGACGACGCGCTGATCGCCAAGGCCGGCCGCTATGCCGACCGGCTCAGCATCAACATCGAGGTGCCGGAGGAGAACAGCCTGGCCAAGCTGGCGCCCGAGAAGGACGTCCGCGCCATCCGCCGCACCATGGGGCGGCTGCGGCTAAGGCTGGACGAAGCCAGCGAAGCCAAGGCCGAGGCGCGCAAGCAGCCCAGCCGCGCCAGGCCGCCGCGCTTCGCGCCGGCCGGCCAGAGCACGCAGATGATCGTCGGCGCAGATAGCGCCACCGACCAGACCATTCTGGACACCAGCGCCAATCTCTACGGCTCATATAATCTGAAGCGCGTGTACTACTCGGCGTTCAGCCCGATCCCGGATTCCAGCCGCGCGCTGCCGCTACAAGCGCCGCCGCTGGTGCGCGAGCATCGGCTGTATCAGGCCGACTGGCTGATGCGGTTCTACGGCTTCGGCGCGCAGGAAATCATCGATCCTTCGGTTGGCATGCTGTCGCTGGAGATGGACCCGAAACTCGCCTGGGCGCTGCGCCATCGCGAGCGCTTCCCGCTCGACGTCAACCGCGCCAGCCGCGAGGATCTGCTGCGCGTCCCCGGCTTCGGCCGCAAGGCGGTCGACCGCATCATCGACACGAGGCGTCACAGTGCGATCCGCAGCGCCGACCTCGCCAAGCTGCACATCCCAAGGAACAAGGCGCTCCCCTTCATCGTTCTTCCCGACCACCGCCCGCCGACGTCCTTGCTCGACGGCGCGCGGTTGGCGGAGCGGTTTCGGCCGAAGGCACAGCAACTGGGGTTTGGGTTTTGAGGGTTGTCGTCATTGCGAGGAGGCGCAGCCGACGAAGCAATCCAGCTCGGTGCACGGAGCTGGATTGCTTCGTCGCTTCGCTCCTCGCAATGACGAGGATGTGCGAGTAGCTCCAAGCACAGCCGTCATCCTGAGGTGCGAGCGCAGCGAGCCTCGAAGGATGACAGCCACGAGGAAACAGCGTGCTGGGAGCCCATCCTTCGAGGCCGCCGCTTCGCGGCGGCACCTCAGGATGACGAGGTGCGAGTTGATGGGAACTAACAAGTAGCTCGGGAGACAAAACGATCACCACCATGCACCACATCCGGCTCGACAGCGACACCGACTTCGATGGCTGGCGCAAGGCGGCGCGGGGGTTGGTGTTGGCGGATGTGGTGCCGGCGGATGTCACCTGGACCGTGGCAGGCGACGAGCCGGAGTTGTTCGATGGGCCGGGGCTGGCGCCGGGTGCTGGAGCGTTTGCTGAAGCTCAGGCGTCATTCACAGACTCCGCTTCCACCCAGTCTGCTTCCACGCAGTCTACGTTCTCACACTCTCCATCCTCACAGCCCGCATCGCTATCCGACGACACACCGTCCCCCTCGCCGACCCAGACCTTCAACGTCCCCGCCCGCTTCGTCGAACTCGCCAAGACCGCGATCCTTCACCGCGATCCGCAGCGCTTCGCCTATCTGTATCAGCTGCTGTGGCGGCTGCGGACCAATCCCGAACTGATGCAGGTCGCCACCGATCCGGACGTCGCGCGGCTGCAGGCGATGGCCAAGGCGATCCGTCGCGACGAGCACAAGATGCACGCCTTCGTTCGCTTCCGCGAAATCGGCCGTGAACCGAAGTCACGCTACGTGGCGTGGTTCGAGCCCGAGCACCACATCGTCGAACTGGCCGCGCCGTTCTTTGCCCGCCGCTTCGCCGACATGGAATGGTCGATCCTGACACCGGACATCTGCGCGCATTGGGACGGCCATGCGGTCGCGTTCACGCCGGGCGTCGCCAAGTCGATGGCGCCGTCGGACGATCGCCTCGAAGAGACCTGGCGGACGTACTACGCGTCGATCTTCAATCCGGCGCGGCTGAAGACCAAGGCGATGCAGGCCGAGATGCCGAAGAAGTATTGGCGCAATCTGCCGGAGGCGGCGCTGATCAAGCCGCTGATCGAGGAGGCCGAACGCAAGACGAGCGCGATGGTCGCGGCCGAGGCGACCGCGCCGAAGAAGCCGCAGCGACAGGAGCAGCCGATGACCAAGACCACTAAGCACGGCGCCGAGACGCTGGCGCATCTGCGCGAGGAAGCCAAGGATTGCCGCGCCTGCGACCTGTGGAAGCCGGCGACCCAGACCGTATTCGGCGAAGGCCCGCAGCACGCCACCGTGATGCTGGTCGGCGAGCAGCCGGGCGACAAGGAAGACCTCGCCGGCAAGCCGTTCGTCGGCCCCGCCGGCCAGATGCTCGACCGCGCGCTCGCCGAGGCCGGCATCGACCGCGCCAAGACCTACGTCACCAACGCGGTGAAGCACTTCAAATTCGTGCCGCGCGGCAAGATCCGCCTGCACCAGAAGCCCAACACGCCGGAGATCAAGGCGTGCCGGCAATGGTACGAGCGCGAACTCGCCACCATCAAGCCGCAACTGGTGGTGGCGATGGGAGCCACCGCGGCGCAGAGCGTGCTTGGCAAGATCACGCCGATCAACAAGAACCGCGGCCATTTGCTGAACCAGGCCGATGGGACGCAGGTGCTGGTCACCGTGCATCCATCCTATCTGCTGCGGCTGCCCGACGAAGACGCCAAGGCGCTCGAATACAAGCGCTTCGTCGACGACCTCAAGATCGTCGCCGCGCATCTGAACAAGGCGCATGCGGCGTAGGGGCTTTAGCCTGCTATGCATAGACTCGCCGTGCGCACGGCGCGCTCCCTCGCCCCGCTCTTGCGGGGAGAGGGTTGGGGTGAGGGGCGACGCGGGCACGGAGGCTCGACTGCGCGGAGACGCCCCCTCACCCGACCGGCCTCGCTGCGCTCCGCCGGTCGACCTCTCCCCGCACGCGGGGAGAGGTTAGGAGACCGCGGGCTGCGCGGCGAAACCTCGCAGCTTGCTGGCTGCGACAATCACCGGCATAACGCCGCCATGACCGACCAACGCCTTCTGCTCCGCGCGATCTTCGATGCGGCCGTTGCGGCCGCGCATCCCGCCCATATCCTCGGCGATCATCTGCCGCCGGCGCCGCGCGGCCGGGTGATCTGCCTCGCCGCCGGCAAAGGCGCCGCCGCGATGGCGCAGGCCGCCGAGCAGCATTACCTCGACAAGCTCAAGCTCGATCCGCAGCGCCTGGTCGGCCTCGCCACCACGCGCCACGGTTACGGCGTGCCGACGCGGCGCATCGAGGTGATCGAGGCCGGGCATCCGATGCCGGACGCCCACGGCGTACGCGGCGCGCAGGCGAGCCTCGACCTCGCCGCCACCGCGACGGCGGACGATCTGCTGCTGGTGCTGCTCACCGGCGGCGGCTCGGCCAACTGGATCCTGCCGGCGGACGGCATCACGCTCGAACAGAAGCAGCGCGCCACAAAGGCGCTGCTGCGCTCCGGCGCGCCGATCGGCGAGGTCAACACCGTGCGCAAGCATCTGTCGCGCATCAAAGGCGGAAGGCTGGCGCGCGCCGGCGCGGCTGCGGCCGAGATCGTCACGCTGGCGATCTCCGACGTGCCGCGCGACGAGCCGTCGGCGATCGCGTCGGGTCCGACCGTGCCCGATCCGACGACGCTGGAGGAAGCCCGCGCCATCGTGGCGCGCTATCAGCTCGATCTCGACGACGCGGTGAAGGCAGCGCTGGCCGATCCGCGCAACGAGAGCGTCAAGCCGGGCGACGCGGCCTTTGCGCGGTCGCGGTTCGAGATCATCGCGACGCCGGCGCAATCGCTTGCGGCCGCCGTCGAGGTTGCCCGCAATGCCGGCTACGAGGTGATCGATCTCGGCGCCGATCTCGAGGGCGAAGCCCGCGAGGTCGCCGCCGAGCATGCCCGGATGGCCCGCGAGGCGCGCGCCGCCGACAAGAAGCTGGCGATCATTTCCGGCGGCGAACTCACCGTCACGGTGCGCGGCCAAGGCCGCGGCGGCCCCAATCAGGAATACGCACTGGCGCTGGCGCAACACCTCTCCGACCTGCACGGCTTCGCCGCGCTGGCCGCCGATACCGACGGCGCCGACGGCGGCGCCGGCGAGCCGACCGACCCGGCCGGCGCGATCATCGATGCGAACACCTTCGCGCGCATTCGCGAGCTGAAGCTCGACCCCGCCGCCTATCTGACGAACAACGACGCCACGGGCTTCTTCGCTCAGACGGGCGATCTGCTACTGACTGGCCCGACGCTGACCAACGTCAACGATGTGCGGGTGATTTTGGTGTGAAGCTTCTCGTCATTGCGAGCCACCGGGTCGGCGCTCCGCGCCGCCCGATGACAGGCTCCGCGAAGCAATCCAGCCCAGTGCACGGAGCTGGATTGCTTCGTCGCTTCGCTCCTCGCAATGACGGAGAGTCAGAAGAGCCCAACGAGCCCCTCCACTCGGAAGAACCTCATCCTGAGGAGCCCCGGCGCAGCCGGGGCGTCTCGAAGGATGGCTGCGGGCACTGTGCCTCACCAACTCATGGTTCGAGACGCCCGGCCTCGCTTCGCAAGGCCGGGCTCCTCACCATGAGGGCCATTCCTTGCGTCATGCGCGGGCTTGACCCGCCTGCGGGGCCGTAGCCCCCTCGGTGCGGCGGAGGCCCGCGCATCCATCGTCTTGGCGAAACTTCATTCGAAGTTGATGGATCGCCGGGTCGAGCCCGGCGATGACGTTTGTAGGAGTCCCCTACTCCTTCCCCACCGTCTTGATCGCCCGGCCCTGCGAGATGAACGCGTAGTGGCCGCTGGCGAAGGTGCCGAGCATCAGGGCTTCGGTGACGGGCTCGGCGATGTCGCCTTCGGCGGCCCAGTCGACGACGAAATTGGCGCCGGTGCCGGCGCGGGTATCGAGCGTCGGCACGAACGCCTCGATGGTGGCGAACGGCTTCAGCGCCACCGGCTTGTCGAGATAGCTTTGCACCATCTTGCCGGTGCCGTCGTAATAGGCGATGCGGCGGATCACCAGCGGCTTGGTGTCGGAGGCGTTGTGGATGCTAAGCGTCACCGAAAAGTCCGCCCGCGCCTTGCCCTGATTGAGCGACACGCTCGAATACGCCGGCACGTAAAACGAGCCGCTGGCGCTCAGCGGCGCTGTCGGAACCGTCGTCAACGACGCGGCAAACGCCTTCTCCAGCGATGGGCTCGCGGTTTGCGCCAGCGCGGCTGCGCCGGGCAGCAGAATCAGGCATCCCAAAGCCAGCGCCAGCGGAATCGCCAGCATCTTGCTGCGGCTGCGACACAACGCCCAGGCGGGATACGGTGGTATAACTTTCAGGGGCATGTCGGTCCCTTTATCATCCGCGCGCAACGACACGGCGAGAAGCATGCACGAACTGATCGGCGACATCACCCTTTGCATCCTGTTCGCCTGGCTGCTCGGCCTGTCTGCGCATTATTTCCGCCAGCCGCTGATCCTTGCCTACCTTATCGCCGGCTTCGCCATCGGTCCATTCGGCCTTGGCTGGGTAAAATCGCAGGAGTCGATCGCGGTCATCTCCGAACTCGGCCTGATTTTCATGCTGTTCATGATCGGGCTCGAGATCGATCTGAAGAAAATCGTGCGCGCGGGCCCGGTGATCCTGGTGGCCGCCGGCGGCCAGCTGATCGGCGGCTGCCTGCTCGGCTTGGCGTTTTTCATCGCCTTCGGCCTGTCGCTCGGCGGCGGCCAGTTCGACGCGCTGTATCTCACCGTCGCCTGCGCGCTGTCGTCGACGGTGATCATCGTCAAGGTGCTGTACGAGAAGCGCGAGCTCGACACGCTGCCCGGCCGCATCACGCTCGGCATCCTGGTGCTGCAGGACATCTTCGCCATCCTGTTCCTGGCGGTGCAGCCATCGCTGGCCGACCTGCAGGTCTCGGTGCTGCTGCTGTCGATCGCCCGCGTCGTCGCGCTGGTCGCGACCGCGCTGGCGCTGTCACGCTGGGTGCTGCCGTGGCTGTTTCACCGCATCGCCCGCACCCCTGAGCTGGTGATGCTCGGCGCGCTGGCGTGGTGCTTTCTGATCGGCGAAGTCGCCGAGCGGCTGCACCTGTCGCGCGAGATGGGCGCGCTGGTCGCCGGTGTGTCGCTGTCGACCTTCCCCTACGCACTCGACGTCACCGCCAAGGTGACGACGCTGCGCGATTTCTTCATCACGCTGTTCTTCGTCGGTCTCGGCATGACGATTCCGATTCCGAACGGCTCGGTGATCGGCCTCGCGCTGCTGATCGCAGTGTTCACGCTGGCGAGCCGGCTGATCACCACCTTCCTGCCGCTGTACCTGATGAAGCAGGGACTGCGCGCCAGCCTGCTGCCGGCGATCAACCTGGCGCAGATCAGCGAATTTTCGCTGGTGGTGATCCAGACCGGCATCGCCGCCGGCCATATCGGCAAGGAGACGGCGAACGCCGCGTCGTTCGCCTTCGTGCTGCTGGCGGTGCTGTCGACCTTCGCGATCATGCGCAGCGACGCGCTGACGCGGCGCGCCATCGCGCTGCTGACGCGGGTCGGCGTTCGTGATCTCGGCCACAAGCCGGATGCCGAGCCGGACGCAGAGACCGGCCACGGCGGCTCGCGCCGCATCGTCATTCTGGGCTTTTTCCGCGCTGCCAGCGCGCTGCTCAGCGAGATCGAGCGCCAGAGCCCGAGCCTCTTGGAGCAGATCAGCGTCATCGACTTCAACCCGATGGTGTATCGCACGCTGGCCGATCGCGGCATGCACGTCGTTTACGGCGACATCAGCAATGTCGACACGCTGCTGCATGCCGGCGTGTCGAAGGCAGAGATCATCATCCTCAGCGTGCCGGATTCGCTGCTCAAGGGTGCCACCAACGAACGCCTGGTGCGCCATGTCCGTGCGCTCAATCCGACCGCCCGCATTGTCGCCACTGCGGATCTGCTCGCCGATGTCGAGGCGCTCTACGACGCCGGCGCGGACTACGTCACGGTGACGCGGCTCAGCGACGCGCGGGAATTGTACAGCGTGATCCAGGCCAGCGAATGCGGCCTGCTCGACGACAAGCGCGCCGAGCTCGACGCACGGCTGGCGGAGCGGCGCGAAGTGCTGCCGTAGGCAGACGTCAGCGGCTGCGCTTCTACATGCAGGACGTCATCCTGAGGCGCCGCCGCGTAGCGGCGGCCTCGAAGGATGGGCCACATGCGGAGCAGTCATCCTTCGAGGCTCGCTGCGCTCGCACCTCAGGATGACGGGTCAGAAATGCGTATCACACCGCGATCGACTGATCGCTTAGCACGCCGTCGTCCGCCAGTCCGCGATAGGCGGAAGCCTTTTGCGGATGGCCGAGCAGATAACCCTGGAACTGATCGCAGCCTTTGTCGATCAACAGGTCGAGTTGATCGGTCTCCTCGACGCCTTCGGCGATCACCGTCAGGCCGAGGCTGTGGCCGAGGCCGATGATCGCCCAGACGATGGCGCGCGATTGCGGATTGGAATCGAGCTGGGCGATGAATTCGCGGTCGATCTTGATCTTGTCGAATGGAAACATCAGCAGGTAGGACAGCGACGAATAGCCCTTGCCGAAGTCGTCCATGGCCAGGCGGACGCCGAGCGCCTTGATGCGGCGCAGTTCGTTCAGCCCGCGCGCGTTGTCTTCCATCAGCACGCCTTCGGTGATCTCGATGTGCAAGCGATCGGCGCTGAGCCCGGTCTCGAGCAGGATCGACAGGATCATGCCGGCGAGATCGCCGCGGCGGAAATCGACCGGCGACAGATTGACGGCAATCGACAACGGCCGCTGCCAGGTCGCGGCTTCGCGGCAGGCCTGGCGGAGAATGATCTCGTCGATCTCGCGGATCAGCCCGGTCTCCTCGGCGATCGGTACGAACACAGCCGGCGACACAAGACCCTTGGTCGGATGATTCCAGCGGCCCAGCACTTCGAAGCCGACGACTTCGCCGCTGGCGGTGGCCTGCGGCTGGAAATACGCTTCGAACTGCTCGGCCTCGATCGCGGCTATCAGCTCCTTGTGTAGGGTGCGGCGGTTGCGCAGGATGTTGTCCAGCTCGGTTTCGAAGAACCGATAGGTGCCGCGTTGATCGCCCTTGGCGCGATACAGCGCCGCGTCGGCATTGGCGATCAGCTGCTCGACCTGCGCGCCGTTCTCCGGATAGATCGCAACGCCCAGCGTGCAGCTACCGCGCACGATCGCGCCGTTGACCGTGAAGTCCGGCTCGAATGCCGCGATAATGCGATTGCACAGCGCTTCCGCCGCCTCTGGCTGTTCTGCAGGGTCGGTGATGACGACGAACTCGTCGCCGCCGATGCGGGCCACGAAGGCATCGCCGCATGCCTCGGTCAAGCGCCGCGCGACGTCGCGCAGATAGTCATCGCCGGCGCTGTGGCCATAAATGTCGTTGATCTCTTTGAACCAGTCGAGATCGATACAGATCACCGCAAATTTCGTCGCGCCAGCCCGAGCTTCAGTGATCGCGGCGTTGATGTGCTGATCGAACGCGATCCGGTTCGGCAGCTGCGTCAGGGCGTCGTGATGGGCGAGAAACTCGATCCTCGCCCGGTTCTGCGAGCGCTCGGTGCAGTCCTCATGCGTCACCACCCAGCCGCCATTGGCGATGGGCTGGTAAGCGATGTGGATCTCGCGGCCGTCCGGCAAGTTCGTCGTCCAGTCGGCGGCGACGCGGTCGGCGATCGCGGTGGCGAGCTTGGCGCGATGGATGGCGGGTTCGAGAAACAGCGTCCCGGCCGCCGACTTGAGCTGCATCAGCCGGTCATGCGTATCGCCTTGCTGCACGTCGTCGGCAGAGAGCCGATACATCGCCAGAAAGCGGCCATTGCAGAGCTGCAGCCGGCCGCCGGCATCGTACATGCACAGCCCCTGCCCCATGTTGTTGAGCGCGGCGTCGAGTTGCACGCTGCGCTCGGCGACGCGGCGGTGGGAGCTGCGGTCGATCATCGCGGCGAACAGCCCGGCCACCACGATCGCGCACGTGGTGACGGCGATTGCCAGCGACAGCGCCAGCGGTGATACGCGATCGGCCGCTTCACCCGCCGGCAGCGGCGGCAAGGCGTCGATCGCCCCCATGGCGATGAAGTGATGCGAGACGATCGCCAGGGTCAGCAGAGCGCTGGCCCCTGCCAGTGACCACACCGCGTCGCCGCGCTGCGCCAGCATCATCGCCGAAGCGCCGAACACGACGCCGGCGACGATCGAGAGCGCCACGATCTCGCGATTCCAGATGATGACGAAGTTGAGCGACGCCATGCCCATGTAGTGCATCGCGACGATGCCGCAGCCGATCAGCCCGCCGCCGACGATGGCGCCCCAGCGTCCGCCGCCGTAGCCGGCGATGACGAAGCCGAGTGTGGTCACCACGGCGGCGACCAAGAGCGAGGCCAGCGTCAAAGTGAGGTCGTAACCGAACTCGAAGCCCGGCGAATACGCCATCATGGCGATGAAGTGCGTCGACCAGATCCCCGCGCCCGTGACGGCGCCGGCGGTGAGCAGCCACAGCGCACCGACCTTTTCGGCGCTGACGCAAGCCCGTTGATACAGATTGACCGCCGCGAGGCTGGTGAGGAAGCAGACTAATCCGGCGACGAGCACCAGTCTCCAGTCGTGCTGGGTCTTCAGGCAATTCCAAACCGTGTACATGGCATTCCATCACCAAGGATGGAGCGAGATACGGTTCGTCCACCTACTTGGGGCTTAATATTCGCAACAGTCGGCGCGGCGTCATGTTGCAGCGTTAGCAAGTGATGAAGCGGAACCGCAATTGTCGTTGCAAACCAACGAGCTGCAGATCATTTGATCCACGGGCCGTTCAGAAATCCCGCGCGATGGTGGCCAGCATCGACAGCAATGCGTCGCGGTTTTCGACACCGACGAGTTCGATCAGTCGCGCCTCGTGCCGGGTCTGTACCAGCTTCTTGGCACGCGCCAGCGTGGCACGGCCCTTGTCGGTGAGCACCACAATGTGCGAGCGCCGGTCGCTCGGCGAACGCTGACGCTCGCACAACCCGCGACTCTCGAGCGCGTCCAGCATCGCCACGAAATTCGGCCGCAGGATTCCCAGCGTGGTGGCAATCTCTGTCTGGTTGCGCCCGGGATTGTTGTCGAGCAGGATCAGCACCGAGAACTGCGCCGGCGTGAGATTCACCGGCGCGACGCAGCGCAGGAAGTCGTCGAACACCCGAAGCTGCGCCCGCTTCAGCGTGTAGCCGAGCAGGTCGGACAGTTCGCCCATGGCGAGCTCGGTACCCTCCACAGCCGGCTCCGGCGGCGGCTCCCGGCGAGCGCGGGGCGGTTTGGCAGCGGCGACGGGTTTGGAGACTGTCATCTTGAAAAATCGGCCTCCCCGTTCGGCGATCGGCGGCCGGAGGGCGCGTCGGGCCTTGAGCTTATAATCGATAATTGTTATGGACCATATCAAATAGTCCGCGCAGTTCAACTGCCGGCTGCGCCCTGCGGCGCACGGAGGGGGATCGTCCGCTTGAACACCACCATTCTGCTATTCCTACTCCAGGACGGCGTGACCAACGGCGCGATCTATGCGCTGCTCGGTCTGGCGCTGGTGCTGGTGTTCGCCGTCACGCGGGTGATCCTGATCCCGCAAGGCGAATTTATCACTTACGGCGCGCTCACCTACGCGACGCTGTCCACAGGCGGCGTGCCGGGCACCGCGGGTCTGGCCCTGGTGATGGGCATCGTAGCCTTCGGCTTCGACTTGTTCGCGATGCGCAAGGCGTTTCATGGTGGCAAGCTGTTGCGCGCCGCGCTGGTCGACATCGTTTTTCCCGCGATCGTGTTCGCGCTGGCCATGACGCTGGCGCCGCACAAGCCGGGCGTCGCCGTCAGCATCGCGCTGTCGCTGGCGATCGTCGCGGCGATCGGGCTGTTTCTGTATCGCATCGCGTTTCAGCCGCTGGCGCACACATCGGTGCTGGTGCTGCTGATCGCCTCGGTCGGCTGCCATCTGGCGTTGCAGGGCTTCGGCCTGGTGTTCTTCGGCGCCGAAGGCCTGCGCGGGCCGTCGCTGTCCGACGCCTCGCTCAATCTCGGCCAGCTGATGTTCACCGGACAGAGCCTTGCGGTCTACGGCATCACCGTGGCGCTGATGCTGGCGCTGTGGCTGTTCTTCGGCTTCACCCGGTTCGGCAAGGCGCTGCGCGCCACCGCCGTCAACCGCCTCGGCGCCCGCCTCGTCGGCATCCGCACCTCGCTGTCCGGCCAGATCGCGTTCCTGCTCGCTTCCGTCATCGGCGCCATCTCGGGCATCCTGATCGTGCCGATCACCACGCTCTATTACGACACCGGCTTCCTGATCGGCCTCAAGGGCTTCGTCGCCGCGATCATCGGCGGCCTGATCTCCTATCCGCTCACTGCGGTGGCGGCGATCGTGGTCGGCATCGTCGAATCCTTCTCGTCGTTCTACGCCTCCAACTACAAGGAAGTGATCGTGTTCACCCTGATCCTGCCGGTGCTGGTGCTGCGCTCGCTCGCGGCGCCCGCGGTCGAGGAAGAGAAGGACTGAGCGCGATGACCCGCCTGCTTCCCGTCGTCGTCTTCACCGTCGTGATGGCGGCGCTGCCGCTGATCCCCGGCATGCCCCCATTCTGGATCGTGCTGCTCGACAATATCGGCCTCGCCGCTCTGGTGGCGATGGGGCTGGTGCTGCTCACCGGCGTCGGCGGCCTCACCTCGTTCGGCCAGGCCGCGTTCGTCGGCTTCGGCGCCTACACGACTGCCTATCTCACGACGGTCTACGGCCTGTCGCCGTGGCTGACGCTGCCGGCGTCCTTGATCGTCGCAGGCCTCGCCGCTGTGGTGCTCGGCCTGATGACGGTGCGACTCTCCGGCCACTATCTGCCGCTCGGCACCATCGCCTGGGGCATCGCGCTGTTCTATCTGTTCAGCAAGCTCGACTTCCTCGGCCGCAACGACGGCATCTCTCGCGTGCCGCCGCTGTCGGTCGGCTCGGTGCAGATGTACGATCCCTCGACGATCTATTTCGTGATCTGGGCGATGGTGATCATCTCCGCGCTGCTGACCATGAACCTGCTCGACAGCCGCGTCGGCCGCGCCATCCGCGCGCTACGCCGCGGCCATGTCGCCGCCGAAGCCTTCGGCGTGCAGACCGCGCGCTCCAAATTGCTGGTGTTCATCTACGCCGCGGTGCTGGCGGGTCTGTCCGGCTGGCTCTATGCGCACTTCCAGCGCAACGTGAACCCGACTCCGTTCGGGCCGCAGGCCGGCATCGAATATCTGTTCATCGCAGTGGTCGGCGGCGCCGGCTATGTCTGGGGCGGCGTGCTCGGCGCCGCCATCGTGGTGATCCTCAAAGAGGTGCTGCAGAGCTATCTGCCGCTGCTGTTCGGCGGCCAGGGCCAGCTCGAGATCATCGTGTTCGGCATTCTGTTGGTGATCTTGTTGCAGCTCGCGCCGGCCGGTGTCTGGCCGTGGCTGAGCGGACTGATCCCGCTGAAGCTGCGCCGCTCGCATGCGAGCAGCGCCGAGGCGCTGCCGCCGCGCGCGCGCGTCGCCTCTTCGTCCGGTCCGCTGCTCAAGGTCGACCGCGCCCGCAAGCAGTTCGGCGGCGTCGTGGCGGTCAACGATGTGTCGTTCGAGGTCAACGCCGCCGAGGTCGTGGCGCTGATCGGCCCGAACGGCGCCGGCAAATCGACCACCTTCAACCTGATCACCGGCATTCTCACCACCACCGGCGGCCGCATCGAAGTGCACGGCCAGCCGGTCGACAACACGCCGCCGCAGGAAGTGGTGAAGCTCGGCATCGCCCGCACCTTCCAGCACGTCAAGCTGGTGCCGGACATGACCGTGCTGGAGAACGTCGCCATCGGCGCCCACCTGCGCGGCCGCTCCGGCGCGCTCGGCAGCATGCTGCGCCTCGACCGCGCCGACGAAGCCAAGCTGCTCGCCGAAGCCGCCAAGCAGATCGAGCGCGTCGGGCTCGGCGCCGAGATCGATCAACTCGCCGGCTCGCTGTCGCTCGGCCAGCAGCGCATCGTCGAGATCGCCCGCGCGCTGTGCGCCGACCCCGAACTCTTGATGCTCGACGAGCCCGCCGCCGGCCTCCGCCACATGGAGAAGCAGCGCCTCGCCGCGCTGCTGCGCCAGCTGCGCGACGGCGGCATGTCGGTGCTGCTCGTCGAACACGATATGGGCTTCGTGATGGACCTCGCCGACCGCATCGTCGTCCTGGATTTCGGCACCCGCATCGCCGAGGGCACGCCGGCGGCGATCAAGACCAATCCCGAAGTCATCAAAGCCTATCTCGGAGCGCTGGCATGAGCCCGCTGCTGCAAGTCGCCGACGTCTCGGTGTCGTACGGCAAGGTCGAGGCGGTGCGCTCGGTCTCGCTCGAGGTGCGCGAGCGCGAGATCGTCACCGTGATTGGCGCCAACGGCGCCGGCAAGACCACGCTGCTCAGCGCCGTTATGGGCATTCTGCCGCTGAAGGGCAGCGTGCAGTTCTGCGGCGAGAACATCGTCCGCCAGGACATCGAAGACCGCGTCGCCGACGGGCTGTCGCTGGTGCCCGAACATCGCGAGCTGTTCGCCACCATGACGGTCGAGGACAATCTCGAACTCGGCGCCTTCCGCATCGCCAAAAGCGTCGCGGCGCAATCGCAGGAGCGGGTCTACGGGCTGTTTCCGCGGCTCAAGGAGCGGCGCAAGCAGCTCGCCGGCACGCTGTCCGGCGGCGAGCAACAGATGCTGGCGATGGGCCGCGCGCTGATGGGCGCGCCGAAGCTGCTGATGCTCGACGAACCGAGCCTCGGACTCGCCCCGATCATCGTCGCCGACATCTTCCGCATCGTCACCGAACTCCGCGCAGCCGGCGTCTCGGTGCTGCTCGTCGAGCAGAACGCCAAAGCCGCGCTGGAGATCGCCGACCGGGCCTATGTGATGGAGCTGGGTGAGTTCGTATTGAACGGCCCGGCTGCGGAGATAGCGAAGAACGAGGCCGTGGCGGCGAGCTACCTGGGCTTCTCGCACGGGTAGGCGTTTTCTAACGCGACACCTTCCCTTACGTCATGGCCGGCCTTGTGCCGGCCATCCACGTCTTGCAGCCGTAGTTGCTCAGAGAACGTGGATGGCCGGGACAAGCCCGGCCATGACGAAGTAATAACACTTCCTCCCAAAACGACAATGGCCGGGGTTGCCCCCGGCCATCATCCCCCACGATGGGAAGTGCTTACTTCACCATCACGTATTTGCCGTCCTTGACCGTCAGCAGGATGCGCGAGCGGTCGTCGAGGCCGTAGCGGTCGGTTTCGGTGAAGTTGTAGACACCCTGGGTGGCGGCGATGTCCTTTTCGCTGAGCAGCGCCTTGCGGATCGCCTCGTGGAATTCCGGCGTGCCGGGCTTGGCGGTCTTCAGCGCCACCGGGATCACCCGGGACAGCACCTTGAAGGCGTCGAACGAATGGCCGGCGAACTGGCTGCGGCTGTTGGGGCCGTACTTGGCCTCATACGCCGTGTTGAGCTCGAGGCCCGGCTTCTTGGTCAGCGCGCTGTCGGGCTGCTCTTCCGGGTCCATCACCGGACCCGACGCCATCAGCACACCCTCGGCGGCCTTGCCGGCGATGCGGATGAAGTCCATCGAGGCGGCGCCGTGGGTCTGGTAGATCAGGCCCTTGTAGCCACGCTCACGCAGCGCGGTCTGCGGCAGCGCCGCCGCGGTGCCCGAGGCGCCGACCAGGATGGCGTCCGGATTGGCGGCGACGAGCTTGAGCACCTGACCGGCGACCGACGTGTCGGGACGCGCGAAGCGCTCCTCGTCGACGATCTTCAGGCCCATGCCCTCGCCCTGCTTCTTGAGGTCGTTGAACCACAGGTCGCCGTAGCTGTCCGAGTAGCCGATGTAGCCGACGGTCTTCACGTTGTGCTTGACCATGTGCTCGTACAGCACCTTGCCCATGATCGGCACCGGCTGCGGCATCACCACCGACCACTTGGCACGCTCCGGCGTGATCGGCAGCGGCGACAGAGCGAAATGCGGCACGCCGGCTTCGTTGGCGACGTTGGAAACCGCCACGCTCGGCGGCGTCACCGACGAGCCCATGATGATGTCGGCTTTGTTCTCGGTGATGAAGCGGCGCGCATTGGTGGTCGCCGCGGTCGGATCGCCGCCGTCGTCGAGCACGATGACCTTCAGCGGATGACCGCCGATTTCCTTTGGCACGAATTCCAGCGCGTTGCGCTCCGGAATGCCGAGCGCTGCAGCCGGACCCGTGGTGGTGATGGTGATGCCGATGGTGATGTCGTTGGTTTCGGCGCGCGCGGCGCTGCTGAGCGCCGGGAGCCCCAGCAGCACGGCGATCGCCGCGGCGGATAGCAAATGTTTCTTCATCGTTCCTCCTCCGAGCCTGTTGTTGTGGATTGGCAGTGTTTGGCGAGCTCTTGTCGAACCTTCTTATGACATGCCGGGGCCTAAGTCAGCCCCGCATGAATTTATCGATAATGTCCTGCGGAAACGGCGCCGACTTCAGCTTGTCGGGATCGGCCGGATCGCGGCCGACCAGCACCCGCGTCTCGAAGCCTTCGATCGCCAGCTTCTCGCCCTTGTAGACCTTATGGGTGACCTCGAAGCTCGAGCGGCCGATCTTCTCGATCCGGCTCTCGATGCTGATCCAGTCGCCGTAGGTCGAGGGAATGTGAAATTTGGCGCGGGTGTCGACCATCGGAATGCCGACCAGGCCATACACCTTGACGAGATCCTGCTTGGAGCAGCCGGCGGCGGCAAACAGCGCCGAGGTGGAGTCGTCGAACATCGCGAAGTAACGCGGATAGTAAACGATATTGGCCGGGTCGCAGTCGCCCCACTGGATCTGCACATCGCGGCGATTGGTGAACATGGGGCTCGGTACCTGCGTCAACTCAGCGCACAACAAATAAGTTCGTCATTCCGGGATGCGCCGCGTGAGCGGCGCAGGCCCGGAATCCATACTCCCTGCAGGGGTTATGGATTCCGGGCTCGCGGACTTCGTCCGCGCCCCGGAATGACGGGGCTAATACATCGTCCTATCCAGC
>NZ_BADD01000744.1 GCF_000333455.1 Rhodopseudomonas sp. B29 | reverse complement strand
ATGATATCACGAAGATCGCCGACGGCTCGCCGTCGCGGAACGCGGCCAGCGACAGCGGCAGCCAGGCCAGCGGCGGGATCGTGCGGAGCACCTGGAAGATCGGATCGAGCCCGCGCATTGCCCAGACCGATTGGCCGATCAGCGTGCCGAGCGCGATGCCGGCGATCGCGGCGAGCGAGTAGCCCAGCGCCACGCGCTTGAGACTGGCGGAGAGGTGCCAGAACAAGCCCTTGTCGATGCCGCCATTGTCGAAGAACGGATCGAAGATCAGGTCGCGGGTGTCGGAAAAAACTTTCGTCGGCGGCGGCAGCGCCGAGCCGGCGCGGCGGCACACGAGCTCCCACAGCACCACCAGCAAGGTGACGACGATCAGCGGCGGGATCACCCGCACGGCCACTTCGCGTGCGGCCTTGATGAATTTGTCGGCGCGCGGCTGCCGCTTCGGCCGCATCGCCAGAACCGGCGATGACGGTGCAGCGAGCACGGTGACGGTCTCGGTCTCGGATTTCATGGCAGTCATCGACATCGGCTGGGTGCTCCGTCGTCTTCGAAAGGGGACGGCGGACCGCGCGGCGGTCCGCCTGTTGGGGTCAGACTTCGACGCGTTTGATCGACAGCGACTTCAAGTAAGCGGTCGGGTTCTCCGGATCGAACACCTTGCCGTCGAAGAACGTCTCCTTGCCGCGCGACGTCGAGGTCGGAATGTCGGCGGCGGCGACGCCGAGCGTCTTGGCGGCGTCCTTCCACAGATCCTCGCGGTTGACCTTGGCGATCAGCGCCTTGCTGTCGAAGCCGGGCTCGTACTTGCCCCAGCGGATATCCTCGGTCATGAACCACAGATCGTGGCTCTGGAACGGGTAGGAGGCGTGGTCGGCCCAGAACCGCATCTGCTGCGGCGAGTTCTCGACGACGCGGCCGGTGCCGTAGTCGAACTTGCCTTTCATGCGGTCGATGACGTCTTCGGCCGGCACGTTGATCCACTGCCGCTTGGCGCAGATCTTCGCGGTCTCTTCGCGGTTCTCGGCCTTCTCGCACCACTGCTGCGCTTCCATCACCGCCATCAGCAGTGCTTTGGCGGCCTTCGGATTCTTGTCGACCCAGGAGGCCCGCATGCCGAACGACTTCTCCGGATGCTTGTCCCACAGCTCGCCGGTGGTCAGCGCCGTGTAGCCGATGTCCTGATGGATGAGCTGCAGATTCCACGGCTCGCAGACGCAGAAGCAGTCCATCGTGCCGACCTTCATGTTGGCGACCATCTGGGCCGGCGGCACCACGATGGTTTCGATGTCCTTGTCGGGATCGATGCCGCCGGCGGCGAGCCAGTAGCGGATCCACAGATCGTGCGTACCGCCCGGGAAGGTCATCGCCGCTTTGATGGCTTTGCCGGAGGCTTTCTTCTTCTCCAGCGCGACTTTGAATGGCGCGGTGTCGAGGCCGATCTTGAGGTCTGCGTATTCCTTGCCGACCGAGATGCACTGACCGTTGAGGTTGAGCCGCGCCAGGATGTACATCGGCGTCGGCACGTTGTTCTGCGTCACCTTGCCGGACGAGATCAGATACGGCATCGGCGTCAGGATGTGGGCGCCGTCGATGCCGTTGCCTTCCGAGCCGAGCACGAGGTTGTCGCGCGTCGTGCCCCACGAGGCCTGCTTCTCGACGGTGACGTCGGGCATGCCGTACTTCGCGAAGATACCCTTCTCCTTGGCGACGAACAGCGGCGAGGCGTCGGTCAGCGCGATGAAGCCGAGCCGCGCGCCTTTGACTTCGGGGCCGGCCTCTTGCGCGAACGCACCGCCGGGAAAGTTCAACTTCGCCGCGGCGAGCAGTGCTGCCGCGCCGCCCGTCGCCTTCAGGATCTGGCGGCGGCTCACTTTACGTCCGGTCCGGTCGTTGCTGATCGTCATCGTTGCCTTTCCCTCGCGAGGTCGTGCGACCCGTTTGCCCAAAGCTGGCGTTCGATGCCCCAAACGAAAAAAGCCGCTGCCTGGCTTCCCGCTCGCGCGGGACAGCCAGGACAGCGGCATTGCTGTCGGAGTTATCGATGGACGCCGGATCACCCCACCGGTGACCCGCCTAAGAGTAGCGAAAACCGTGCCAGTCGCGCGGGGAGGGTGATTGGTTAGGAT
>NZ_BADD01000745.1 GCF_000333455.1 Rhodopseudomonas sp. B29 | reverse complement strand
AGCGGCTGCTCGCGGTCGAGCGGGCGCGGAACATGTAGCTGCCGAGCCGCAGATTGTCGTGCACCGACAGCCGCGGAAAAAGCCGGCGGGTCTCCGGCACATAGGCGATGCCGCGGGCCGTGATGAGATGCTGGGCCAGACCGGTGATGGTCTCGCCGTCGAAAGCCACCGAACCCGACCGCGGGCGCTCGGCGCCGGCGATGGACTTGATCAGCGTCGACTTGCCGGCACCATTGGCGCCGGCAACGCAGACGATCTCGCCCTTCTCGACCTCGATCGAGACGTCCGAGATGGCGACCAGCCCCTTGTAGGCAGTGGTGACCTCACGCACTGACAGCATGACGATCCCCGAGATAAGCAGTGATGACTTTCGGATCGCGCACCACGTCGGCCGGCTTGCCTTCGGTGAGCACCTTGCCGAGATCGAGCACGATGGCACGGTCGACCAGCGGCATGACGATTTCCATGACGTGCTCGACCATCAAGACGGTGACGCCGGTGTCGCGGACGCGGCGGACCAGTTCGACGCCCTTCTCGGCCTCGGTATGGGTGAGACCGGTGAGAACTTCGTCGAGCAGCAGCAGCTTGGGCTCGGTCGCGAGCGCACGGGCGACTTCGAGCCGGCGCTTCTCCGACGGGATCAGCTGATTGGCGAGCACATCGGCGCGGGCGCCCAGGCCGCAGAACTCCAGAACCTCGTGGGCCTTGCGGCGCGCCTCGCGCATCACCGTGGTGCGGATCAGCGCACCGACGATGACGTTGTCGATGACGGTCATCGACTCGAAGCTCTTCACCACCTGGAATGTGCGGCCGATGCCGCGCGCGCAGCGCGCCGTCGCCGGCTCCTTTGTGACGTCGTGACCGTCGAAGATGATCGAGCCTTGCGTCGGCGGCAGCACGCCGGCGATCAGATTGAACAGCGTCGATTTGCCGGCGCCGTTCGGCCCGATCAGGCCGACGATCTCGCCGCGGCCGACCGAAATCGAGACATCGCTGTTGGCGACAAGGCCGCCGAAGCGCTGCCAGACGCCGCGGGTCTCCAGAAGTGTCTCGCTCATTGCGGCACTCCCTTGGGCGCGGGCTTGCGCGAGAACAGGCCGATCAGGCCTTCGGGCCGCGCCAGCGCGATCACGACGATGACGGTGCCGTACAGGATCAGGTCGACGCCACGGCCGGAGCCGCCGATATAGGAGCGCGTCAGTTCGGTGAGCGGGATCAGGATCGCGGCGCCGAGCACCGGGCCCCACAGCGTGCCGATGCCACCGAGCACGGCCGGGAGCGCCATCAGGAGCGAGAACTGGAAGGTCATCACGCTGTCCGGATCGATATAGGATACGAACTGCGCGTAGAACGCGCCGCCGATCGCGGTGAGGAAGGCCGACACAGCAGCGGCGCCCATCTTGGAGTTGAACACCACGACGCCGAGGCTTTCGGCCGCGTCGGGATTGTCCTTCACGGCCCGCCACCAGTAGCCCCACTTGGAGTCTTCCAGCCACCAGGTGATCAGGAAGGCGACGCAGCAGAACGCCAGAGCGAAGTAGAAGTACGGCAGCTTGGAGCGGGTGAACTGGAATTTCGCCCAGCTGTCGCCGCGCACCGGAATGTCGATGCCGAGCGCCGCGCCGGCCCAGTCCCAATTGAGGAACAACAGCAGCGCGATCTCGGCGATCACGATGGTGGCGATGACGAAGTAATGGCCGCGCAGCCGGAAGGTCGGATAGCCGAGGCCGAGCGCGATCAGCGCCGACAGCACGCCGCCGCCCAGCATGCCGAACCACGGCAGCACGCCGAACTTGGTGAACAACAGCGCCGTGGTGTAGGCGCCGAGCCCGAAATACAGAGCGTGGCCGAGCGAGATCTGTCCGCAATAGCCGCCGAGGATGTTCCAGGCCTGCGACAGCGCCGCATACATCAGAGTCAGCACCATGATGTTCTGGATGTAGACGTCCTTGACCACCAGCGGCGCGCAGGCCGCGAGCAGCGCGAGCACGGCGGCGACGATGAGATCGCGGCGGCGGCGTTTGGTGTGAGCGTCGTTCATCACATGGATCCGAACAGGCCGCGCGGCCGGATGAACACTACCAGCAGATACACGGCGTAGATGCCGATCGACTTCAGCGATGGCGGCAGGATCAGCGCCGTCGAAGCTTCGACCAGACCGACGATGATGCCGCCGGCGAAGGCGCCAAACACGCTACCGAAGCCGCCGAGCGCCACGGTGACGTAGGCGATCAGCGCAAACGAGGCGCCGACGTCGGGATAGATGTAGAAGAACATCGCCATCACCGCGCCGGCGATGCCGACCAGCGCGCCGCCGAGGCCCCAGCCGAGCGCAAAGACTTTATTCTTGTCGATGCCGACAAGCGCGACCGCGCCGGCATCCTCGCGCGTCGCTTCCAGCGCGCGGCCGAAGTCGGTCTTCTTGATGAAGAAGTACAGCGCGCCGAACGCCAGCAGCGACACCCCGGCGCCGACGAGCTGCGGCACCGGCAGGAACACGCCGCCGATCGACACCGTCTTGCCGCCGAGCCAGGAGACGTTGATCGAGCGATAGTCCGGCGTGAAGAAATACTGCGCCAGGCCGCGCATCAGGATGGCGAGGCCGAAGGTCGTGAAGATCTGCACCATGCCGATATTGGCCCTGGCACGCATCGCAAACCTGACGACGAACAAGTAAACCAGCGCGCCGAACAGGAACATCGCGGCGCCGACCAGCGGCATCGCCAGTAACGGATCGATGGCGAAGAAGGCGAACAGGAAGAAGGTGATGTACATCGCCAACATCAGGAATTCGCCATGGGCGAAGTTGGTGACGTCCATCAGGCCGAAGATCAGAGCCAGCCCGACCGCGACCAGGCCGTACAGCAGCCCCATCAGCAGGCCGCTGGCCAGAGATTGGATGATCGTGGCGGTGGTCAAGACGGCTTGCTCCAGCGATGGCCGTCATCCTGAGGTGCGAGCGCTAGCGAGCCTCGAAGGATGACATGGTGATGCGGCCCATCCTTCGAGGCCCGCCGCTTTCGCGGCGGGCACCTCAGGATGACTTTTAGTTACGGCATCGGCCAGATCGCCTCGGCGACCTTGGCTTGCTCCGGGAAGATGGTGACGAACTTGCCGCCGACATATTGCAGCAGCACCGGATCGGCGAACTGGTTCTGGCCCTGCTCGTCGAACTTGACGCGGCTCCACGGCATAATGGTGACGTCGCCCGGCATGTCGGTGGCGACCAGCGCCTCGCGGATCTTCTCGCCGTCGGTCGACTTGGCGCGGTCCGAATCGCGCTGCCCGCTGGTGAAGAAGTAACTTACTCAACGCCGTCATTGCGAGGAGGCGAAGCCGACGAAGCAATCCAGCTCCGTGCTCGGAACTGGATTGCTTCGCTTCGCTCGCAATGACGAAAAGCCCATGGAACAACTAACAACAACAAGGACCCGCGTCGCGGCATCACCGGCGTCGACTCGCCACCCGAAGACATCGC
>NZ_BADD01000746.1 GCF_000333455.1 Rhodopseudomonas sp. B29 | reverse complement strand
TTGCGATGATCTCGCCTTGAAATTACGCAGCGTCACGTCCGTTCGGATGGAATCACGCAGCCCGTACCGGGGGTCGAAGGTATCAAGGCTGAAACTTCGCTCTATATCACCTACGCCTGGCAGATTGAGAGCGCGTACAGCAACACCGAACGCGGCGTGGACTACGATACCATACATCGATGGAGACATTGTTGGAAGATACTCGACCGCATTCATCACCCCCGCCAAGCACTCACTAAGCGCCTCGGATGTTTCATCAATCTCTTGGATCCCCGTGAGGAATCCATCGGAGGTCGTCTGTTGGACCGTGCCTTCTAGTGCCCATCTGCCAAGCAAATCACGCAGTTGATCTACTCTAAATCCCGCTTTTATTTCTGAGCGGAGTTGGCACCACGTTTTGATAAGTTCCTTGAATTCAAAAAGCTCTTGTCTCACTGCAGAGGTAGAATTGTTACCAGCGATCACTTTCATTTCCGCGCCTCCTCTCAGCGTGTTCTCAATCTACGATTTTATTCCCATTGTCAATAGTACTTCGGCAAGCAAGCGTAGGGCGGGAAAGGCGCTTCGCGCCGTGCCCACGTCTTGAGGCGCTGTGATCCGGATGGGTGGGCACGCTTCGCTTTGCCCACCCATCGACGGCAGCCCGTAGGGCGGATGGATGCGCAAAAGCGTAATCGGACATTGCGCCGAGCCAAGCGGTGCGTGTGGCTGGGCGGGTTACGCCTTCGGCTAACCCGCCCTCTGATCTGCTTTGCGGCCGCATCCGTTCGCCCTAATCTGTCCCCCCATGCGCCGCCGCTACCACCATGGTCCCCGTCCCTCCGTTCCCGAACCGCGCCCTGTGCTGCTCGCGGCGGTGCGGGATTTCGTGGTGGCGGCTTCGGCGATTGACGGCGTGCGGCGGATCGCACTGATCGGGTCGCTGGTCACCGACAAGCCGGTGCCGAAGGACGCGGATGTGCTGGTGACGATCGAGGCCGAGATGGACCTCGGCACGCTGGCCCGAGTCAGCCGCCAGATGCAAGGCAAGGCCAACAAGATCAATCTCGGCGCCGAAGCCTTTCTGGCCGATCAGGACGGCCGCTATCTTGGGCGGATCTGCCATTGGCGTGACTGCCGTGCGCGCGTGTTGTGCCGCGCCCAACACTGCGGCGCGCGCGAGCACCTCAACGACGATCTGCACGTCGTGGCGCTGTCCGCGAAGCTGATCGCCGAGCCGCCGCTGGAGCTGTGGCCGACCATCGTCCGCCGCGTCCGGCCGGCGGCGGACGTCGAGGCGATCTTGCTGGCGTGAGGATGGCGATCTGCGGAGTTCGAAGAACCCGCATATCGCTTCGCTCATGCGGGCTACGTGGCTACTACGTGGCTACGCCGCCGAGCACCCGCAACTGCGGCCTCACCCACCCCCGCCTCATCTTCACAGCCAACGCCTCTGCATCAGCAAAGTCGTTTGCAGTGATGTTGAACGTCGGGTGCCGGCGGAGCGGTTCGCAGATCCTGGGGCGGGAGACCACCTCGTTGCAGACGAGAATCTTCATGACCTCGCCCACGTTGGCGGCGGTCAGTCGTTGGATCTGCAACAGGCCGCGTGGGCCAATGACACTGCGACGCGGGGAGTTCGGAAACTTCTGAGCTGGCCGTCGGGCAGGACGAAAGTGAAGTCCTCATGGGCCTCGATCGCGAGGATGTCGCGCAGCTCCACGTCGACGCGTTGGCGCCGAACGACTAGCGACAATGCCATCGGCCGTTCCGTGGTGCAGTCGCCCGTGATGACGGTAAATCTGTTGGTCATGGCGTCTCTTCCCGCCCCCCAGCCGTAGGATGGGTCGAGCGCAGCGAAACCCATCCACCAATTGCGGCATCGAACCTCGCGCTACTTGCGAGCGGAGTCCTCCATCGAACGTCGCATCATCTCCATGATCTGCGGTCCGCTCCGCTCCAGATCGACCGCCACCTCGCGCGCACGCGCCGGCGAAATCAGCCGGCCCTCTTCGTCATCGAAAATGACGCCACCCGTGGCCTCGGCGTACGCAGCCGGGACCCAATAGGCAGCGGCGCCGACGTCGAAATCGGCGCCCCAGCGGAACGCCAGCACGTCGCGCCACGGATGATCGAATGTGATGTGAGGAAGGTCTGCCATCAGCTCCGCGGCATCCCAATGATCGCATTCGAACGCGGTCGGGCGATCGCGCAGCATCACCGGCAGCGCGCCGCCGAGCTCGGCGAAGGGTCGCTCGGTCGATAGCTGCAGCGGGTCGCCGGCCGCATCGATCGCCTGTTGCCACGCCTCGATACTTTCGAGGCGCCGGTCGGAGAACACATACATTTCCATCGACATGACAAACTCCTTCATCAAATAGCGAGGACGATCAGCCATCGATCGGGCTCGCAGGTCCGCGCCGAGCCGGCCCCCGGCTACACGCATACCGTTTTTTTAAATAACTACTCGCCATTCTTGACATGCCGAACATATCATGAACAAATCGGCTGGCAAGTTCCTTGGGATAAATTTTTGGGGGCGGCGATGTTGTTGTGGGTGATACTTCCGTTAGTTGCTTTGGTCGCCGGTCCGAGCCGGGCGCAGACGCTGATCGACAAGGCCGCGCGTGACGACACCGCGCAGGTCGCCAATGACGATCCGGAAATGAAGGCCGCGATCGCCAGGGCGCGCGCCGGGCTCGATGTGTTTCTCGCGCGCGCCGACGATCCGGACGCCGATCAGCGCGACTTCTCGGTCAAGGTCAAAGTGCCGCTGCGCGATCACTCCGAGTTTCTGTGGCTGCGCCCGTTCGTGCGCGACGGCGACCGCTTCGTCGGCCGCGTCGTCAACACGCCGCAGGGTATAGCCAATCTGAAATACGGCGACCGCCTCGCCTTCCAGCGCAAGGACATCGCCGACTGGTTCTACAAACAAGGCGGCCGCGTCATCGGCAACTACACCGCGTGCGTGCTGATCGCGCGCGAGCCGCCGGAGCAGCGTGCCGCCTTCCGCGATAATTACGGCATCGACTGCGAGCGCTGATCCCTTCGTTATCGCATCAGGAGTGCTCCGATGTTGTCCCCTCTTGCCGCCCATCGCATGCGCGGCGAAGACGCGCCGCTCGACCTCTTGCTCGACAGCGCCGATTGGCATCCGGTGATCGGCCTGATCAACGGCTGGGCCAAGCAGCCGCTGAGGTCGCCCTGCGGCTACGCCTCGGCCGAACTCGACGCCATCGGGCGCCGCTACGGCCTGCGCTTTCCGCCGCTGCTGCGCGAATGGTGGCGGCTGGCGGGGCGGCATCCGCTGGTGACCGCCGACATGAGATCCGTCAACTCGTGCTTGCTCGGGCCGGAGGATTGCGTGCGATTCTCGCGCGGCGATTTCCTGATGATCGCGCTCGACGATTTTCAGACCGAGAGCGGCAACGGCATCCTGACGAATTTCCTGTCGCATCCGGATCCCGAGATCTTCGGCCTCAACACCACCACCACGCCCGAAGAAGCGCCCGGCCTCGACTGGTACAAGGGCAAGTTCATCGTCACCGGGCTGCGGGTGCCGACGCTGATCTTCGTCACCCTGCTGTATCATCTGTTCCACAGCGGCGAAAAACTGCGCGAGGACGCCGTGAACCTCGTGCTGGAGGACGACAGCCTCGAGCACGTCCTGCCCGACCAGCGGATGATGACCGAACTCGGGCTGACGCCGTTCGCCAATCCGACGATGATCGGCGACACCTACAGCGACGGCAGCGACGTGATCTATCACTGGATGCGCGGCTTCGCCTGCCGCACCGAATTGGCCGCACGACGTGTCAGCCGCATCGTGCCGGTGAAGCGGCGCGAGTGGGATCCATCGTAATCGAATCCGCAGAATGGGTTGAGTGCAGCAAAAACCACCCTACGGGCATCGGCCTCGCCATAGGTTTGTAGCCTCGATGCCGCGAAGTACCAGATCGACAGCGCCCGCGACTTGGGCGGCAACCCGGATTGCGCTTCGCTCCATCCGGGCCACGGGATACCCGACGGCTCACCGAAATTCCACCATTGATTTTATTCCTATTCGATATATCCTCCGCCCGTCCTGTCCGTGAGGGGCGCTTCTCGAGGGCGCTTGTGAAGCGGGACAGATCACTCGGTTGGGCAACCAGCCGGGTCAATGTCCGGCGGAGCTGGCGTCAGCCAGCGAAGCCGGATGGATGCGGCCCCTGCGGTCGTGCCTCGCAAGCACGATCCCGGGCGGCCTCGGGGCGACCGGTCCCGGCCCACTCAGAGGCTCCGCGGTAGTCTGCTGCCGGCATCCAGGCGAACGGCGGGAAACCCGTCGGGATGGCGAGCCGTGGCTCGCGCCTGGATGCTGAAGAACCGTCCCGAAGCCTGCAAATGCCGCGGTGGGCGCGCCGGCGAGGCGCCGCGGTTACTTCGTCAGAAGTGATCGCGCTCTATCCACCAACACAGCGCCTCCCGGCGCGCCCCCGCCCCTCGCTGCGACAGCGACGGGCACACAACTCGGACGCACCCCGCGCCGCGAGATCGCAGCTTCTTGCGCGCAAGCGGCGGCGCGCCGTTAACTCCGCCTTAACCATAACGATCAGCTGACGCGAACCGAACAATTGACACGGCTGTTATCAGCGCATCAGCAGATCGGGAGACGAACATGAGCGAAGCGACCTTGATACTTCCCAACATGCGCGGCGGCTGCGCCACCGCGAACGGCAAGGTGCACACGCTGTTCCAACTCAGCAGCCGCAGCCACCGCAAGATGGCACGGCCGATGGCGGTGAACGAAGCACCAGCGCAGTCTTCAGAGTCGGAGACAGGCGAACAAGACCGCAACACCTAGAGCAGCCTGCCCCTCGCTAAGATCACCACCGTCATCCTGAGGTGCCCGCGGGGCCGCGCTATGCGCGGCGCTGCGGGCCTCGAAGGATGAGCCGCGAGCTCTTGGCCGCATCCTTCGAGGCGCGCTACGCGCGCACCTCAGGATGACGACTCGGTGCCCTTGATTAGTTACACCGCGCGCCCTGCAGCGCGCCGAACTACTAGCGCAACTACACGCCCACCACTTCCTTCACCTTCGCCCCCGGCGCGATCGTCGGCGGCGAGGCGTTGAGCTGATCGATGGCGAAGCCGGCGGCAGCCTTGTAGCCGGCCATGAAGGTGGTGCGCTCGGTCGGCGGAATGACGTCGTCGATATTGTCGAAGGTTCCGCCGCAGCGCTCATCGACCAGGTTGAGCAGACCGAACGGGCCGGCGCCGCGGTTGCGCAGGATCAGCTGCGAGATCGGGCCGCACAATTTCTGATCGAATGCTGCTAGCGCCGCCGGCGTCGCGCCGTGCGCCACCATCGCGGCGCCGAGTTCGCGCGCATCCATGATCGCCTGGCTGCCGCCGTTGGAGCCGGTCGGATACATCGCATGCGCGGCGTCGCCGATCAGCAGCACCGGACCGTCCTGCCAGGTACTAATCGGATCGCGGTCGATCATCGGATTTTCGTAGGCGCAGTCGCTGTCGCGCAAGAGCTGCGGCACGTCGAGCCAGTCCCACACCCAGCCGTCGAAATGATGCGCGAACTCCTTCAGCTCGACCGGCCTGAACCAGCCGGCCTGCTTCCAGCCGTCGGCATTGTCCATCGTCACTTCGGCGATCCAGTTGATCATCGACAGCCCGGTCGCGGGATCGGGATGCGAGATCGGATAGAACACCACGCGATGCTTGTGCGTGCCGAGCCCGACGAACGAGGCGCCGGTGCGGATCGGCTTGCCGAGCGTGGTGCCGCGCCACATCACCGCGCCGCCCCAATGGATCGGCGGCTGGTTCGGATGCATCTGGGCGCGGATCGCCGAGTGGATGCCGTCGGCGCCGATCAGCAGCGAGCCGCCCAGCTGCGAAGAGCCGCCGTCGGCGTGTTCGAGCGTGACGCTGACGCCGTCCGCGGTCTTGCGATACGCGGTGACGCGGCGGCCGAGCTGAACAGCGTTCGCGCCGAGGCGTTCCACCACCTTGTCGTGCAGCAGCATGTGGAACCGGCCGCGATGCACCGAATATTGCGGCCAGCGATAGCCGGCGAGTTTGCCGCGCGGCTCTGCGTAGATGTCGTTGCCGTTGAGCCCGACCAGCGCCCATTCCTTCGACGGCAATCCGACGCGGTCGAGATCGACCTCGGTGATACCGAGGTCGCCGAGCTCGCGCACCGCATTGGGCTGCAGATTGATGCCGACGCCGAGCGGCCGCATCTCGCGCGACGCCTCAACCACCACACAGGGCACGCCGATCTGATGCAGCGTCAGCGCCGCCGCAAGCCCGCCGATGCCGCCGCCGGCAATGATCACTTGGTCGCTCATCCGGACGTCCCTGCCCTGCGATTGATTTGCGGCCTGCTTAGCCAGCAACGGCCGGCGAGGCAACCAGCCGGGCGCCGCGATGTCCGGGTGATGACCGACTTGACGACTGGAACATAACGGGAACAAACTGCCGGCGATTTTTGAAGACGAGCATTTGCGGCGGTCATTGCCGGAGGGAGCCATGCTCCGCGTATTGTTGCTTATTGCCCTTGGATCGGCGGCGTTTGCGCCTGCCGCCGCTAGGAACCTGCTCGAAGGCGCCGAGCGCGACGAATTGCACTGGGTCGAGGAGGACGATGCGGCGATGAACGCCGCCGTCGCCCGGGCTCGCGCCTCCCTCCCCGGCTTTTTGGAGAAGGCCGCGTATCCGCGCATCAATCAACGCCAGTTCGCCCTCAAGGTCCGCGTGCTGCTGGGCGATGGCCGCAGCGAGTATCTGTGGGTGCGTCAGTTCGCCAATCAGGACGACAACTTCATCGGCATCGTCTCGAATATCCCGCGCATGGTGCCGGGCCTGAAGGAAGACGGCATCCTCGTCTTCAATCGCGAAGACATCTCCGACTGGATGTACCTGGAAGGCGGCCGCATGATCGGCAACTTCACCATGTGCGCGATGCTGACCTCCTCGCCGCAAGAGCGCGGCGGGTTCGAGGCGAAGTACGGGCTCGACTGCACTAACGGCGGAGCGGAGAGATGATCGCACAAGCTGCCGAGCTGCACGTCACCCTCGATGTCGACGACGTCACCGGGCGCTGCGATTGCTGCGGCCACGTCAGCCGCGAGGTCTGGGGCACGATCGAGACCGACGAAGAGGCCGTTGCTGTTTATTCCGTGCATTGGACGATCGGGCATATCCCTGATCTCGGCGCAGAGATCGATTTGCTGATCGGCCGCTGGGGCGATGGTACCAGCGCGGCAGACCGGGTCGCGGTGCGGATGCATCACTTCATCGGCCCAACCGGCCCTGCCGTGATGGTGCAGGATGCCAGCCTAGCCCGCGGCCGCGAAGCCCTGGCCGCAACCGCGCTGAAGCGCGACGACATCATCGGCACGCCGCGCGCCGACGAGGTCTTCGCGCTGTACGACGCGCTCGCGCTGCAGGACTGCCGGCTCGCCGAATTGTTCGGCGTGCCGCCGCCGTGTGCGAACTAATGCTTGCCCGCGCCCATGTAGCCGAAAAGGAAGCCGGCGACCTTGCGCATCTGGATCTCCTCGCTGCCCTCGGTGATGCGATAGCGGCGATGATGGCGATAGATGTGCTCGAACGGTTTGTGGCGCGAATAGCCGATGCCGCCGTGCACCTGAATGGCGCGATCCGCCGCCTGGCCGCACAGCCGGTTGGCCCAGTAGTTACACATCGACACCTTATCCGAGAGCGTATGTTCGATCTGCGCCTGGGTCATCTGGTCCATTTCCCACGCCGTCTTGCGGATCAAGAGGCGCAGCATCTCGGCCTGCGTTGCCAGTTCGACCAGCGGAAACTGGATCGCCTGGTTGCGCGCCAGCTCCTCGCCGAACGGTTTTCGCTCACGCGCGTACTTGACGCTTTCATTGATGCAGAACACCGCAGCGCCGAGCGAACTTGCCGCCTGGCGGATGCGGTTCTCGTGGACGAAGCACTGCGCCAGCGACAGCCCGCGGCCGATCTCGCCGAACAGCGCGTCCTCTGTCACGAACACGTCGGTGAAACTGACGCGCGGATGATCGGTCGGCATGTTGAAGGTCCACAGATATTCCTCGACCTTCACGCCGGGCTCGTCGGCCGGCACCAGGAAGCAAGTAATTCCGCGCGCGTCGCCGTCGTTGCCCGAGGTGCGGGCGAACAGCGCGCAATGCGTGGCGACGTGCATGCCGGTCGTCCACATCTTGGCGCCGTTGATCACCCAGCCCTTGTGGCCATCCCGCACCGCTTCGACCGCGCGGGTCTCCATATGCGTCGCGTCGGAGCCGTGGTCCGGCTCGGTCAGTCCGAACGTGATGCGATATTTGCCGGTGATCGAGCCTTCGATCATCGCCTTCTGATCGTCGCGGCCATAGAGGTCGAGCATCTTCACCAGCGGGAAGTTGCCGACGATCGAGTGCTCGTTCTGCAGATCGTTGTGCAGGCCGAGCCCCTTGGCGGCGAAGTGCTCGCGGATCACCGCCATGCCGAGATTGGAGCCGTCACGGCCGCCGTAGCGCTTGGGCAGCGCGTAGCGCAGATGCCCGGCTTCGTCGGACAGATCCTTGGCCTGGCGCAGCAGCGCTTCCCATTCGTGACGCGGCAGTCCGCCGCCTTCGAAATCGGTGCGCGCCCACTCGCGGCGATGATCGAAGAAGCGGATGTTGTCGTCCGCAGCTTCCAGCGGCTTGATCTTGGCGTCGATGAAGCGATCGAGTTCGGCGAGATAGGCGACCAGATCGGCCGGCAGCGAGAAGTCCAAGGCGCGCTCCCACTTTGTTTGTTGTCGTTGTTGTTTGTCTTGGTTGTTGTTGATCTTGTTAATCGTACGATTAACATGCGGCGCACGACCCAAGTCAAGCGCGCCAGCATTCACATCAAGCGCGCCAATTCTGCCCAACGAAAAAAGGAAACGCCGATGGCGCTGCAGTTCTCGACCGTCACCCGCAAAGGCCCCGTCACCATCGTCACGCTGGCCCGGCCCGAGGTCTACAACGCCCTGCACACCGACGCTCATTACGAACTCGAGGGCGTGTTCAACGAATTCGCGGCCCGATCCGGACCAGTGGGTGGCGATCATCACGGGCAGCGGCGACAAGGCGTTCTGCGCGGGCAACGATCTGAAATGGCAGGCCGCCGGCGGCCAGCGCGGCTGGGGCGTCAGCGGCTTCGCCGGCCTGGACTTGCGCTTCGACTGCGACAAGCCGATCATCGCCGCCGTCAAGGGCGTGGCGATGGGCGGCGGCTTCGAAATCGCGCTGGCCTGCGATCTCGTCATCGCGTCGGAGAACGCCACCTTCGCGCTGCCGGAACCACGCGTCGGCCTCGCTGCGCTCGCCGGCGGCCTGCATCGCCTGCCGCGTCAGATCGGGTTGAAGCGCGCCATGGGCATGATCCTGACCGCCCGCCACGTCTCCGCGCGCGAGGGCTACGAGCTCGGCTTCGTCAACGAAGTCGTGCCGCAAGGCCAAGCCCTGGCGGCCGCCGAGCGCTGGGCCGAAACGATCTGCGGCAATTCGCCGATGTCGATCCGCGCTTCCAAACAAACCATCACCCGCGGCCTCGAAGTCTCCCTGCAACAAGCCATCGCCGAACAACGCGACTACCCGGCTGTGCAGGCCATGATCGGCTCGCAGGACTTCATCGAGGGACCCAAGGCCTTCTCGGAGAAGCGCAAGCCGCACTGGGTGGGGAAGTAGTTACGGCTCCCGCACACACTCTCTCCGTTATTGCGAGCACCCGGCTCCGCGCTACGCGCCATCCGGGGACAGGCTCCGCGAAGCAATCCAGCCGGGTGCACGGAGCTGGATTGCTTCGTCGCTCCGCTCCCCGTAATGACGCAAGGGGCTTGGCTTGTTAGCAGTCAGTACGCGCCTCTCCCCGTCATTCCGGGGCGCGAGCACAGCTCGCGAACCCGGAATCCATAACCCCTGTGTGAATTGTTAGGTCGACGTACGGCTCCTCCGTCCTTCACCGTGAGTTCAGGGATTATGGATTCCGGGTTCGCGCTACGCGCGCCCCGGAATGACCACCATGGAGTCGTCATCCTGAGGTGCGAGCGTAGCGAGCCTCGAAGGATGCGGCTGCAGGCGCGGCGCCGCACTACTCTATAATCTAGTCCTCGCGACGCTCATCACCTGCAGCTCATCCTTCGAGGCCGCCGCTGCGCGGCGGCGCCTCAGGATGACGATGAATTCGCAGGAGCGCTACTATCAACCTCCCGCCGATAGCTCGCGTAGGTCGGCTGATCGACCGCGAGCTTGGCGAGCGTGGTGCGCCACAGGTGATCCTTCAAGCCCGGCGTCGACAGATCGACGGCGCCGGAGGCGATCAGCGACGACAACACGCTGTTCAGCTCGCTCAAAGATCCATCACGTCCCAACAAACTTTGCAGCCGCACCAATTCCTGGGCGTCGCTGTCGCCGGCGAGCGTCAATTGCCGCGCCACCAGATCGAGCGCGTTGATGCCGACGCGGAGCTTGAACGCGGCGTGGCCGCTGATCTGCGGCGCGATCTGGTCGCGCAGAAATCCAGCGACCGCAGTGATCAGTTCATCGAGTCTCGGTTCGTCCTGCATCCCACGATCCTCGTCCTACGCAGCACGGCCATCCGATCGAACCAACGCGGTCATCCGGATCAGCCCCGCGGCGCCAGCAGCCGCAGCAGATCGATTTCGGTCTCCGAAGCGCGGCGGCCAATCATCGCGCGCTCCATCGAATTTTCTGGACTCTGGCGGAAGCGCTGCATCATGCCGCAGCACATGATGCCCCAACGCAGCGTGCCCATCACTTCCCAGAATTTCACCCGCCCGGCATCCACCGTGAGGCCGCTCGCTGCCTCGTAGCCGGCGAACATGTCCTCGCGCGAACCGAAGCCGCCGGCCGGCTTGTCGATCGCACCGAACCGCCACGAGTTGACGCACACCCAGCCGAGGTCCTCCATCGGATCGCCGAGATGCGCCAACTCCCAATCGAGCACGGCGCGCACGCCGTTCGGCCCGATGATCAGATTGCCGTTGCGATAGTCGCCGTGCACCAGCGTGATCCGCGACGACGGACCTGGATCGTTGTCGGCTAACCAACGCAGCGCCAGTTGAAACACCGGCCGCGGCCACCCGAGGTTGCGAACCTCGGTGCGTAGTAGATCGATTTCTTCGGTCGAGCTCAGCATGCGCAGCGTCGGCAGCGCATCGCGCGCGACGCTGTGAATCCGCGCGGCAATTTCGCCGAGTTGACGCGCCAGCTTCGGTCGCGCTGCGGCGAACGCATCGTCACGCAATATCTTGCGCGCGATGGTCTCACCCTCGACCTTCTGCATGAAGAAGCCTTCCCCGAGCCCATCCTGCTCGGTGAGAACATGCAGCACCGGCGGCGACGGCACGCCGGCCGCGCCTGCAAGCTTCATAAGTTCGGCTTCCGCCGCGAGACCTGCAGCACGTCCCGACACGCTGCCGTAACCAGGCGGCGAGCGGCGCAGGATCGCTGCGAGATCGCCGCCGGCGCGTTCGATGGTGAACGACAACGTCTCCTGACTGGCGCCGCCCGACAGTTGCACCAGATCGCGGATGCCGGTCGCGCCCGCGCACCAGGCGCGGACGCTCTGCCCGAGCAGTTCAGCGAGATCGGCTGCGGCCATCGCCGCTTTATTGCCCTTGAACTGAGCCGGGCGCTTTCTCGAGGAACGCACCGACGCCTTCCTTGAAATCTCCGGTCGAGCCGGCGACGCGCTGGCATTCGAATTCGAGGTTGAGCTGTTCCTCGAACGATTTCTCCGGCGAATCCCAATACAGCTTGCGGATCAGCGACAGCGCGATCGTCGGGCCGTTAGCAAAGATCGTGCGCGAGCTTCATCGTCTCGGCCCACAGCTTGGCGTCGTCGTGAACGCGATTGACCAAACCCCATTCCAGCGCCTTGTCGGCCGGCAGTTTTTCGCCGAGCAGCGACAGCTCGACCGAGCGCGCCTTGCCGATCAGGCGCGGCAGCAGCCAGGTCGAGCCGCAATCCGGCACGAGACCGATGCGGCGGAACGCCTGCAGGAAGTAGGACGATTTGGCGCACAGGATCATGTCGCCCATCAGCGCGAAGCTCATCCCGGCGCCCGCAGCCGGACCATTGACCGAAGTCACGATCGGGCAGTGCAGCCGACGCAGCCGGCGCAAGAACGGGTGGAAGGCGGTCTCCAGCGCCGCGCCGGCGCCCTTGCCGCTGCTCATCGCGCCGGTGGAGTTGCGGCCCTGCAGATTGGCGCCGGTGCAGAAAGCGCGGCCGGCGCCGGTGATCACCAGGCAGCGCACTTCGGCGCGCTTCTCGTCGATCGCATCCAGCGCGTCACCGAGACCGCCGAGCATGTCGGTCGACACGGCGTTCATAACCTCCTGATGATCGAGCTTCAGGATCGCGACCGGGCCGTCGAAATCGAGCGTGACGTGTTTGAACTGCATGTCGTTTCCTCGAGGTGTCCGCGTTATTCCGCGAAGTGGAAGGCCTGCTTGATCGCCAGCCATATTTGATTTTTGCGACGCGCTTGTCCATGGTCCAGCCCACAGCAGCGCGCGGCTGCCGAACGGTGTAGCGCGCACCCGACAAAATGGAAACGCCTCAATGAGCATCTTCGATCTGAGCGGCCGCGTGGCGATCGTGACCGGCGGCAATGGCGGCATCGGTCTCGGTATGGCGCAGGCGCTGGCGAGCGCGGGCTGCAACGTCTCGATCTGGGGTCGCAACGCAGTGAAGAACCATGCTGCGCTGGAGACGCTGAAGGGTCCGGGCAAGTCCGATGCGCGGATCTGCGACGTCACCGATCCGGCTTCGGTGAAAGCCGCGATGACGGCGACGCTCGACAAGTTCGGCCGCGTCGACGGCTGCTTCGCCAATGCGGGCATCGGCGGCGGCGGACGCCAGGCCTTCATCGATCGCACCGAAGCGCAATGGCGCGAGATGTTTTCGACCAATCTCGACGGCGTGTTTCACGTCTTCCAGGCCGCGGCGCGGCACATGACCGAGCGCGCCGCCGACGGCGATCCGTTCGGCCGCCTGGTTGCGACCTCCAGCCTCGCCTCGCTGTTCGGTACCGCCCGCAACGAGCACTACGCGGCGACGAAATCTGCTATCAACGCGCTGATCCGCGCGCTCGCGGTCGAACTGGCGCGCTACGGCATCACCGCGAATGCCATCCTGCCCGGCTGGATCAAGAGCGACATGACCGCCGGTCTGATGGGCAACGACAAGTTCGTCAGCAACGTGATGCCGCGCATTCCAGTGCGCCGGTTCGGAGAGCCCGAAGATTTCGGCGGCATCGCTGTCTATCTGATGAGCAAGGCCTCGAGCTATCACACGGCCGATACGATCCTGATCGACGGCGGCTACACCGCGTTCTGATCGAAGTGACGACCATGGCTGCATCACTCTCGCCCGATCGCGTTCCCGTCATCGTCGGCGTCGGCGAGATCGCCGATCACCCCAAGGAGGTCACTGCGGGGCTGGAGCCGCCGGCGTTGCTCGAACAGGCGGTGCGACGCGCCGGCGACGACAGCGATGCGGCGTTGCTGCGCGAAATCGACTCGCTCGATATCGTCAACTTCCTGAGCTGGCGCTATCACGCGCCCGAGCAGTTGCTGGCAAAACGACTCGGCGTGGCGCCGCGGCATTGCGCTTACGGTCCGGTCGGCGGCGAGAGTCCGATCCGCTTCATCCACGAAGCCGCGCTGCGCATCGCCCGGGGCGAAGCCCGCGTCGCCGTGGTGTGCGGCGCCGAGGCGCAATCGACCGCGACCAAGGCGGCTCGCGCCAAGGTCGATCTGCCGTGGACACCCTACGCACACGATGCGCCGGAGCCGAAGCGCGGCGCAGCGTTTCAAAAGCCGCTCGCGACCAAGCTGGGCGTCGCGCAGCCGATCACCGTGTATCCGCTCTACGAGGCCGCGACCGCTGCGCATTGGGGCCAGACGCCGCGGCAAGCGCTCGCGGAGTCCGGCGTGCTGTGGTCGCGCTATGCGCAGGCGGCTTGCGACAATCCGCTGGCCTGGATCAAACGTCCGTTCGCTCCAGACGAAATCACGACGCCCTCGCCCGACAACCGGCTGATCGCATGGCCCTACACCAAGCTGATGGTCGCCAACCCGAGCGTCAACCTCGGCGGCGCCGTCCTGCTGACATCGCTGGCGCGCGCGCGTGCCGCCGGCATCGCGGAGGAGAGGCTGGTCTACATCCATGGCGGCGCCTCCGCCGAGGAGCCGCGCGATTACTTGGCGCGCGATCAGTTCATCCAGAGCCACGCGCAGGATGCGGTGCTCGAGACCATCAACGCGATGGTCGGCGGTGACGGCCGCGCGTTCGATGCCATCGAGCTGTATTCGTGCTTCCCGGTGGTGCCGAAGATGGCGCGGCGCACGCTCAAGCTCGGCGACGACGTACAGCCGACCGTCACCGGCGGGCTGACCTTCTTCGGCGCGCCGCTCAACACCTACATGACCCACGCCGCCTGCGCGATGGTGCGGCGGCTGCGCGCCGGCGCCAAGCTCGGCCTGCTTTACGGCCAAGGCGGCTTCGTCACCAAGCACCATGCGCTGATCGTCTCGCGCGAGCCGCCGGCAGAGCCGCTGAGCGAAACGGTCAGCGTCCAGGCTCGCGCCGACGCGGCCTACGGGGCGGTGCCCGAGTTCGTACCGGAAGCCACGGGTTCAGGCACTGTCGAGACGTTCACGGTGACCTACGATCAGCGCGGCGAGGTTCGGCACGGCGTGGTGATGCTGCGCACGACGGACGGCGCCCGCACATTGGCGCGCGTGCCGGCGCAGGATCAAGCGACTCTAGCGCGTCTCACCGATCTCGATCGCAGCCCCATCGGCGGGCGTGGCGTCATCGCGATGGCCGACGACGGCGTGCCGGAGTGGCGTGTCGCGTAGTTCGCGCGAGAGCGCGTCCTACTCTTGATGGAATCGCAGTCCGTGCGCCGACTTCCGCCGTCATCCTGAGGTGCCCGCCGGGCCGCGCTTTGCGCGGCGCGGAGGGCCTCGAAGGATGAGCCGCAAGCACTTGGCCGCATCCTTCGAGGCGCGCTTTGCGCGCACCTCAGGATGACGACTCTCCCCTCGCGGAGACTGTGCCGCTTCAATCAGTCGGTGGAACGCCCCTATCCCTTCACGTCCTGCGGCTTCTCAGCCGCGGTCGGCTTGCCCTTGGCGGCGTCGTCGCCGACGACGCGGACTTTGTCGCCGTCGGACAGGCCGTCCGGCGGCGCGACGATGATGCGGTCGTCGGGCACGACGCCGGAGGCGAGCTCGATGTCGCGGCCGAGGTCGCGGGCGATCGTCACCGGCTTGAGCTTGACGCGGTCGTCGGGACCGACGGCGGCGACGCGCAGGCCGGCGCGATTGAAGATCAACGCGCTCGCCGGAATGAACAGCGGCGTGCCCTCGCGCGCTAGCGTCAGCTTTACGCTGGCATAGCTTCCCGGCATCAGTTCGCCCTTGCTGTTGTCGAGCCCGAGCTGCATCCGCGTCGTGCCGGAGGCGACATCGACCGCTTGCGACGACGCTTCGACCGTCGCCAGGAAAGTTCGATTGGGATACTCAGGCAACGTGATCACCGCCTTTGCGCCGATCCGGACCATCGGCACGTAGTTCTGCGGTACGTTGACGTAGACGCGCAGCTTGGCGATGTCGGAGATCACGAACATCGCCGGCCCCGTGCTCGAGCCGGAGTTGATCAGCGCGCCGACATCGGTGTTGCGCTCGGTGACCACGCCGTCGAACGGCGCCGTGATCTTCTTGTAGCCGGCGAGCGCTTCGAGGCGTTCGACATTGGCCTCGCCGGACTTCACCGCGGCCTTCTTGTTCGACAGATCGGCGGTGCGCTCGTCGATCTCCTGCGCGGAGACAAAGTTCGACGCCACCAGAGTCTTGCGGCGGTTCAGCGTCGCTTCCGACAATCTTGCGCTGGCCTGCTGACTCAAGAGATCGGCGCGGGCCTGCAGCAGTTGCTGATCGAGATCGGGCGCTTCGATCTCGGCGATCACCTGCCCGGCCTTGACCTTGGCGCCGATGTCGGCGCTCCAGCTCTTCACGTAGCCGGAGACGCGCGCGTAGATCGGCGCGCGCGAATAGGCCTCCAGCCGGCCCGGCAGATCGAGCGAATTGGTGAGGGCCTTGGCGTCGGGTTTGGTGACCGCGACGCTGGAGATCGCCTGCTCGTCGGTCCAGGTGCGCAGCTCCTCCGAGCTCTTCTCCCGCGCGCTGATGCCGGTGACGACGACGGCGACCGCGCCGCAAGCGAGCAGTGCGCCGGCGATGCCGAGGCCGCGCCGCGACTTACGCCGCGGCCGTTCGCCCTGCTCGGGCGCCGATTGAACGGGCATGCCGTGATCCGGCGGCTCAGTGGACATGCGACAGCTCCCCGGACGGCGCGGCATCGGCCGCGGGCGCGAACTTCTTGTGGACCATGCTGAACACCACCGGCACGAACATCAGTGTGGCGATCGTTGCGAAAATCAGACCGCCGATCACGGCGCGGCCGAGCGGCGCATTCTGCTCGCCGCCCTCGCCCAGGCTGAGCGCCATCGGCGCCATGCCGATCACCATCGCCAGCGCTGTCATCAGCACCGGGCGGAAGCGGACGAAGCCGGCTTCGAGCGCCGCTTGTACGGGATCCCCGAGCACCGCGTAGCGCTCGCGCGCGAACGAGATCACCAGCACGCTGTTGGCGGTGGCGACGCCCATACACATGATGGCGCCCGTCAGCGCCGGAACCGACAGCGTGGTCCCGCTCGCGAACAGCATCCAGACGATGCCGGCGAGCGCGGCCGGCAGCGCGGTGATGATCACGAACGGATCGGCCCAGGACTGGAAGTTGACCACGATCAGCAGATAGATCAGCACGATGGCGCCGAGCAGGCCGAACAGCAATCCGGAGAAGGCGCTGTTCATGGTCTGCACCTGACCGAGCAGCACCACCGAAGAGCCTTTCGGAACGTCGGCCTTGGTGTCCTCGATCACCTTGCGAATATCGGCCGAGACCGCGCCGAGATCGCGGCCCTGCGTGGTGGCGAAGATCTGCACCATCGACTGAATGTCGTATTGCGAGATCACCGCGTTGCCGACCGAGCGCTTGATGTCGGCGATGCCGCCGAGGATCGGCGCGTTGGTGCCGGCGCTGCCCGAGGCTGAAATCGGAATGGTCTCGAGCTTGCCGAGCGAGTCGATCTGATACTGCGGCGTCTGCATCACAATCGAATACGACACGCCGTTGTCGGGGTTCAGATAGTAAGTCGGCGCCACCTGAGACGAGCCGGCGAGGTTCACCACCAGGCTGTTGGTGACGTCACGCGTGGTCAGGCCGACATATTGGGCGCGGGTGCGATCGACGTCGATGTTGAAGGTCGGGTTGTTCGGCGACTGCTGGATGCGCGCATCGGCGACGCCCGGAATGCGCTTCACCCTGGCGAGCAGCTTGCCGGCGTATTCGAAGTTCGCCGCGAGATTGGCGCCGCGAACCTGCAGGTCGATCGGGGCCGGCGCACCGAAGTTGAGGATCTGGCTGACAATGTCGGCCGGCAGGAACGCGAAGGTCATGCCGGGAAACTGCCGCGGCAGCTGCTCGCGGAGCTCTTTGACATAACGTTCGGTCGGCTCGTGCTCCGGCTTGAGCTTGATCTGGATGTCGGCGTCCTGGGTGCCGATCACGCCGGTGTTGTTATAGGTGAGGTTGATGCCCGAGATCGGCATGCCGATGTTGTCGGTCATGGTATCGATCTGGTCCGGCGGGATGATCTTGCGCACCGCCTTCTGCACCTCGGCCATCTGATTGGCCGTCTCCTCGACGCGGGTGCCGACCTGGGTGCGGACGTGCATCAGGATCTGACCGGCATCGACCGAGGGGAAGAAGTTGCGCCCGAGATACGGCACCAGCACGAACGACACAGCGACGACGCAGAGGAAGCCGCCGACGAATACGCGGCGATGCCCCATCGCCAAGCTCAGCAGGTCGCCATAACCGTGACGGAAGCGAGCGAACACCCCTTCGAAGCCCTGCTGAAACCGCACCAGCGGATTGCGCGACGGTTTGCGACCCTGATGGCTATCGTGAGGGACGTGCGGCTTGAGCAGATACTTGGCCATGGTCGGCACCAGCGTGCGCGACAGGATGAACGACCAGATCAGCGCGAAGATGACCGCCTCGGCCATCGGCACGAACAGGAAGCGGGCGACGCCCTGCAGGAAGAACATCGGCACGAAAACGATGCAGATACACAGCAGCGACACGAACGCCGGCGTCACGATCTGATTAGCGCCATCGAGGATCGCCGGCTCGACCTGCTTGCCCTGTTCGAGATGCCAATTGATGTTCTCGATCGTCACCGTCGCGTCGTCGACCAGAATGCCGACCGCGAGCGCGAGGCCGCCGAGCGTCATGATGTTGAGCGTCTCGCCGATTGCCGACAGGCAGATGATGGCGCCGAGCACCGACAGCGGGATCGATACCGCAATGATCAGCGTCGAGCGCCAGCTACCCAGGAACAGCAGAATCATCACGCTGGTGAGCAGCGCGGCAACGACGCCTTCGAATGCGACGCCCGAGATGGCGCCGCGCACGAACACCGATTGGTCGCCGATGAAGCCGATCTTCAGCGCCTCGGGCATGGCGTCCTTGACGTCCAGCACCTTCTGTTTGATGCCGGCGATGATGTCGAGCGTCGACACCGCGCCGGCTTTCAGCACCATCATCAGCACCGAACGGTTGCCGTTGACGTGGACGATGTTGGTCTGCGGCGGATTGCCGTCGCGCACGCTGGCGACGTCACGGATGTAGACCATCGCGCCGTTGACGGCGCGGATCGGCAGATTGCCGAGTTCCTCGATCTTGAGCGGCGAATTGTTCAGCTGGATGACGTACTCGAATTCGCCGATCTTCTGGGTGCCGACCGGCGTGATCAGGTTCTGCGCGGCGAGCGCGTTGGCGACGTCCTGGGCGGAGAGTCCCCTCGCCTGCAGCGCGCTGGGATCGATGTCGATCTGGATCTGGCGCTGCTTGCCGCCGAACGGCCACGGGATCGCGGCGCCCGGAACGGTGACGAGCGGCGTGCGCAGCTGATTGATCGCCAGATCGGCGAGGTTCTGCTCGGTCAAGCCGTCGCCGGACAGCGCGAGCTGGATGATCGGCACGGTCGAGGCCGAGTAGTTGAGGATCAGCGGCGGCGTTGCGCCGGGCGGCATCTGCTTGAGCAGCGTCTGCGAAATCGCCGTCACCTGCGCATTGGCGGTGCGGATGTCGACATTCGGCTGGAAGAAGATCTTGACGATGCCGAAGCCGTTATACGAGTTGGCGACGATGTGCTCGATGTCGTTGACCGTGGTGGTCAGCGCGCGCTGAAACGGCGTGGTGATGCGGCCCGACATCTGGTCGGGCGGCAGGCCGGTGTACTGCCAGACGACGCCGATCACCGGAATGCGAATTTCAGGGAAGATGTCGGTCGGGGTGCGCAGCGCCGCCAAAGGGCCGACGATCAGCAGCAACAGCGCCAGCACCACGAACGTGTAGGGCCGGCTCAGTGCGATGCGGACCAGCGCGATCATTCGTCAGGTCGTCCCCGATCATGTGGCTTGGGAACGGCCGCCTCCTCGGCGGGCCGTTTTGGTGATTTACCGAAGCGCAGGCAATTAGCCAAGCGGCGCAGGCGCATGCCTGTCGCGACTGGGCCGCGATTTGTCGCATCTTGGCGCTTTGTATGCCCACCCTCACGACAGAGTGATTGCAGCGCAACATGAGGGTGGCTGCGCCCTGCCCGGAACTACGTCGCGCGATACGGCGCGAACCAGCCGAGCCCTTCCGCCGTCCTGCCGCGCGGCCGATATTCGGCGCCGACGAAGCCGGCATAGCCGAGCCGGTCGAGCTCTTCGAACAGGAACGGATAGTTCAGTTCCTCGCCGTCCGGCTCCTGCCGCGACGGCACGCTGGCAATCTGGATGTGGCCGATGATCGGCAGCAGCTCACGCAGCCGCGTGATGGTGTCGCCGTGCAGGATCTGGCAGTGGTAGCAGTCGAACTGGAGCTTCAGATTGGGGATGGCGAGTTCGCGGACGAGACCAGCGGCGAAGTCGACATCGCCCAGGAAATAGCCCGGCGCGTCGCGATGGTTGAGCGGCTCGATCAGCACGTCGATGCCATGGGGCGCAAAGAAATGCGCCGCGACCGCGACGGCGCGGCGGAAGGCCAGGACGCTCGCCGTGTCGTACCGGTCGGCGTTGCCGGCCAGCAGATGCAGCCGCTTGACGCCGGTCGCCAGCGCATAAGGCAGCGCGGTGCGCAGGCTCTGCTGCAGCTCGGCGAACTTGTCCGGTCGCGCTGCAAAGCCCTTTTCACCGTTCACCCAGTCGCCCGGCGGCAGGTTGAACAGTGCTTGGGTCAGACCAAAACGGCGCAGCCGCTCGCCGATGGCGTCCGGATCGTGCTCATAGGGAAACAGGAATTCGACCGCGGTGAAGCCGGCCGCAGCCGCAGCCTCGAAGCGATCGAGGAAGGGATATTCGGTGAACAGCAGGCTGAGATTGGCGGCGAAGCGGGGCATGGACGTTTATCACTTCACAAGCGAATCATAATCCGCGTGTGTGCCTATCCAGAACCACAGCATTCCCTCGTCGATAGGGAGTGCCAGGGCGCGATAGCGAAGCCCGACGCGGACAGAGAAAAAACGGCCTATCCGCTTGAAGTGCAACGAGGGATGCTCTGGATCAGCCTTTAACAGCTCGAAGTTCTTATCGGCAATCGCGCGGATCGGTTGCGGAAGCGCGCGATAGGCGACCCAGAATCCTGGGCTCGCCAAATGTCTCACAGATCGCGCGAGCGACCGTGACGATGCTCTGCCAGAGCTTCGGCGGCAAGCTCGTCTAACTTCCCGGCAGTGGCGTCCCGTTCAATCCGCTCATCGAAGCGCGCGGCGTCATATTCGGCGAACCAGGCGCGAAACCGCGCCAGCTGTTCGACCGACAGCCGCTCGACCGCTTTTTCGATGTCTTCAACGCTGCTCATAAGGCCATTCTAGCAGAACAGCTGTCCGCCGAGAACCAGCCTCTACAGCCCCAGATACGCCTTCCGCACGTCCGGGTTGTCCATCAGCTCGGCGGCCTTGCCCTGCATCAGAAGGCGGCCGGTCTGAAGGATGTAGGCGCGGTCGGCGATTTCGAGGCATTCGGCCATGCGCTGTTCGACGATCAGCACCGTCATGCCGGCGTCACGGATCTTCTTGACCGACTGGAAGATCTCGCTGACCAGCTTGGGCATGATGCCCTGCGACGGCTCGTCGAGCATCAACAGCCGCGGCCGGGTCATCAGCGCGCGGCCGATCGCCAGCATCTGCTGCTCGCCGCCCGACAGCGTCTGCGCCATTTGGCCCTGGCGCTCGCGCAGGATCGGGAACAGGTCGAACAGCCAGGCGAGCTGTTTTTCGCGCTCCTCGTCGGACTG
>NZ_BADD01000747.1 GCF_000333455.1 Rhodopseudomonas sp. B29 | reverse complement strand
GATCCAGTTCGTGCCAGGCCGGCCAGCCTTCGACATAAAGATTGGCGCGAAAGCGCAGCGGGTGCACGCTTCGGCCGACGACCTTTTCGAGGGCGGCGACGCTGCCGAGGTTGAT
>NZ_BADD01000748.1 GCF_000333455.1 Rhodopseudomonas sp. B29 | reverse complement strand
GCAGGAGATCGAGCTGCTCAGCCCATTCCCGCGCACGCAGTTCGGCGTTGCGCCGCAATCGCTGTTTGTCGGCGGCAACGAACTGGCCCAAGCTGCAGCGCCAATCGGCGGACTACGCGGAAATCGCGCGTGGGGCCGGCCTCAAGGTGGGGCTGCGCACCTTGCCCGGACATCACCACTTTTCAATTCTGGACGAACTGACCGCCGATGGCGCGCTGACTGCCGAGCTGATGGTGATGAGCGGCGGTTAGTGCTGTGCTGACTCGTCATCCTGAGGTGCGCGCGCAGCGCGCCTCGAAGGATGCGGCCACAGGGCTCGCGGCCCATCCTTCGAGGCCCGCTGAGCCGCGCAACGCGCGGCCCAGCGGACACCTCAGGATGACGGCGGTGATTGATCAGAAGCAGGACCGCTCGAATTTCGTGAACTAAGCCCGTGCGAACGGCTCGACCTTGATGCCGCTGGCTTCCAGCTTCGACCGCACGCCGCGGGCGATCGAGACGGCGCCCGGTGTGTCGCCGTGAATGCAGACCGTGTCGGTGCGCATCTTGATCACCTTGCCGGTGACAGAGACGACCGCGCCGTCCTGCGCCATGCGGAGCACGCGCTCGGCGATCACGTCGGCATCGTGCAGCACTGCGCCCGGCTTGCGGCGCGACACCAGGTTGCCGTCGTCCTCATAGGCGCGATCGGCAAACACCTCGTGCGCCATCGGCAATCCGGCGGCTTCGCCGGCGTCGGCCAGCCTGGAATTCGCCAGCACGACGAAGATCAATCTCGGATCGACCGCCTTGATGGCGCTGGCGATGGCGCGCGCGACGACGTCGTCCTCACAGGCGACGTTGGACAGCGCGCCGTGCGCCTTGACGTGGGTCACCTTGTGCCCGGCGAGCGACGCCACGGCTTGCAGTGCGCCGATCTGATAGGCGACGAGGTTTTCGACCTCAGCCACCGTGATGCCCGGCACCGGGCGGCGGCCGAAGCCATGAATGTCGCGGAAGCCGGGATGCGCGCCGATCGAGACGCCTTTGGCTTTCGCCAGCTTCACCGTCTTGTGCATGATATCCGGGTCGCCGGCGTGGAAGCCGCAGGCGATGTTGACGCTGGTGGCGATGTCCATCATCGACGCGTCGTCGCCCATCTGCCAGACGCCGAATCCTTCGCCGAGGTCGCAGTTCAAATCGATCTTCATGGCGTCATTCCCGTTAGTTGTTCGTCCGCATCGAGCGCATTGGTGGCGGTGCCTGCCACATTGGCTTTGAATAGCGCCTCGACGTCGAGTTCACCGTGACGCGCGTCCTGCAGCCATCCGGGCAGGCTGCGCAGCAGCGCCGCGAAGGCGCGGTACTCGGCCTGCGCCTCGGTCACGCTGATCGCCTGGAAACGGAACGCGACGCCGGGCGGCGTTTGCGCCAAGCGACCGATGTCCGCCGTGATGATTGTCGCGATTTTCGGATAGCCGCCGCTGGTGCCGCGATCGCGCATCAGCGCCAGCGGCTGGCCGCTGCCGGGAATCTGGATGCTGCCATCGACGGTGCCGTCGGAGACGATGTTGTGGCCATGGCTGTGGCGGATGGTCGGGCCTTCGAGCCGATAGCCCATGCGGTCGCTGGTAGCGGAGACGCGCCACTCGCCGCCGAGAAACGTTTCGACCTCGGCGCCGAATTCATCGTTCTGCGGCCCGAGCACAACGCGGATCGGCCGCTCGCGACTCGGCGGCAAGTCGATCCGCAGATCGGCTGCAGCGGAAGCCGGCTGGGCTTCGATGACGTCGCCGTTCTGGAGCGGGCGCGGATAGGGACTGCCTAGGCCGGACCGGGCGTTGACCGAGAGGCTGCCGAACATCGGCTCACCGCTGATGCCGCCTTCGATCGCCAGATAGCTGAACACGCCGCCGCGCGCGACGCCGAGCGTCAGCGTCTCGCCATCGGCCAAGGTGAAGGACTGATTGGGTTGGAGCGCGCGCGGACCAATCGCGGCGCTCCGCGGCGCTCCTGAAAGACCCAAGCGCACGGCGCCGCCGCGGGCGGTGAAGCGGGCACCGAGCGGACCGAGCTCGATCACGGCGCTGAGCGCGGCATTGCCGACCAGCGTATTGGCGGCAGCGAGCGACACCACGTCCATTGCGCCGCTCGGAGTCAGGCCGTAGCGCTGCGCGCCGTGGCGCCCTTCGTCCTGCACCGAACTGGCCGGCCCGATCTGGTCGATGTGAAGCTTGGTCATGAGGCGATCAGTTCGGCGACCGGCGCGCCACGCGCGGCGGCCTCGTCGAGTTCTGCGAACAATTTGGCGTCGATCGGCGTGAAGCCGAGCGCGTCGCCCGGCTCCAGCAGAAAGATCGGATCGCGGTGCAACTGATAAGTCCGCACCGGCGTGCGGCCCAGCAGATGCCAGCCACTCGGGCCCGGCAGGCATTGCACGCCGGTCTGCACGCCGCCGATCGAAAATCGTGCCGGCGGGAGTGAGCAAACGCGGGTCCTTGCGGCGCGGCAGGCCGAGCGCCGGATCCAGTCCGGACAGATACGACCAGCCGGGCGTGAAGCCGATCATGGCCACGCGATAGTCACCGGAGGCATGCCGCTTTACCAACTCATCGGCCGAGATGCCGAGCGTCGCCGCGGCGTCCTCCAGGTCGATGCCGTGCTCGCCGCCGTAACAGACCGGAAGCTGCCAGCGGCGATTGCTGATCGCCTTGCCGTCATCGGGAGTTCGCGCGCGTTCCAAAAGCGCGGCGCTGAGTTCGTCGAAGCCGATCACTTCCGGATCGTAGTGCACGAGCAGCGACCGATAGGTCGGCACGGTCTCGCGAATTCCGTCGATCGGGTTCTGGCTCAGCAGACGATCGAGCGTGAGGACGGCGCGGTTTGCGGCGTCGCTGATGTCCCGGGCGAATTCGACCGTGATGGCGCTGTCGCCGCTCGGCAGCATGCGGGGAGGCGAAGTGACGACCATGAACCTCTGTCTCGTGAGCGAGGCTTCACGCATAGCGCGTTTCGGCGCGAGTTGAAAATCACTTCGTGAATGGCTGGGTTTCGATAAGTCGATGAAGTGGCGTGCGATAATGAGTTCTGATCATGCGTGTCACGCGGCGTGGATCGTCGCGACTGCGGCTTGACGCGGCCGGCCGCGACCGCAAGATGCGCGCGAAATCGAAACGAGGAGCTTGCGAGCCATGGCACTGACCCCCGAAGCAAAGGCGACGCTCGCGCGCGTCACGACCGCGACCATCACCACCGTGCTGCTCAAGAAGGGGCTGCGCAACGTGTGGATGCGCGGCGCGCGCCCGCTCAAGCCTGGCGCGCCGCGGCTGGTCGGTGAAGCGTTCACGCTGCGCTTCGTTCCGGCGCGCGAGGATCTGGCCACGCCGGAATCCTGGGGCTCGCCGATCTCGACCCGCGCCGCCATCGAGGCCATGCCGGAAGGCTGCATCGCTGTGGTCGACGCCATGGGCGTCAAGGACGCCGGCATCTTCGGCGACATTCTGTGCGCCCGCATGGTCAAGCGCGGCATCACCGCGCTGATCACCGACGGCGTGGTGCGCGACCTCGAGGGCGTGCTCGGCACCGGCCTGCCGGTGTGGTGCGACGGCTATGCGGCGCCGCCCTCGGTTGCGGGCCTGACTTTCGTCGGCTGGAACGAGCCGATCGGCTGCGGCGGCGTCGCGGTGTTTCCGAACGACATCGTCGTCGCCGACCAGGACGGCGCGGTGCTGATCCCGCAGGCGTTGCTCGACCACGTGCTGGCCGAGGGACCGGAGCAGGAGCGCATGGAGGGCTGGATCGTCGAAGAGGTCAACAGGGGTGCCGTCCTGCCGGGTCTCTATCCGATGAACGCCGAAACCAAGGCACGTTACGCCGCGTTCAAGGAGAAGGCCGGCAAGGCCTGACCAACGGCCGGAGAGGGGAAACACCATGGACGTTTTTGCAGCCGGGTCGCGCGCGACTCAGCGCGCCTCGAGCGACTACTTCACCGGCACCGTGTGGCAGGACCCGATCATCTCGGCGCCTGCACCGGCACGGCTTGCTGCGACCCGGGTGAGCTTCGAGCCTGGTGCGCGGACGACGTGGCACACCCATCCGTTGGGGCAGACCCTCTACGTCATCTCCGGCGTCGGCCGCGTCCAGACAGAGGGCGGTCCGGTTCGCGAGATCAGGCCCGGCGATGTGGTGTGGATCCCGCCGGGCGAGAAGCACTGGCACGGCGCTTCGCCGACCAATGGCATGACCCACATCGCCATGCAGGAAGCGCTCGACGGAACGTTCGTGACCTGGATGGAACCGGTCAATGAGGCAGATTATTCAGCTTCTGCAGGCTGATAGGCTGAGAACATGCGATTGCTGATGAGCAACCGCATCATTCGGTGAAG
>NZ_BADD01000749.1 GCF_000333455.1 Rhodopseudomonas sp. B29 | reverse complement strand
AACGGCCAAATGTCCGCTCCTCGCGTCGCGGTGGAGCACATGACCGTTTCAGAAAGGGTTTTCCGCAATGAAGTCTTGCAACTTGGTCGCGTCGGCAAAGCCGCGCGGGCGGGCATTGGCCGTGGTGACGGCGGCCGCCCTGGCCAGCCTGACCATGGCGCCTTCTGCGTTCGCTCAACAGCCCGCGCCCAAGGCTGCGGCTCCGAAAGCTGCCCCGAAGGCTGCGCCCAAGGGCGCGCCGGCCGCTCCGGCTCCCGCCGCCGGTGCGCAGCAGCCGCCCGAGCAGCAGCAGGTTCAGCTGATCTACGCGCCGTGGACCAAGTTCTGCCTCAAGGGCCAGGACGCCAACGCCAAGCAGGTCTGCTTCACCGGTAAGGACGGCCGCATCGAGTCGGGCCAGCCGGTCATCGCCGCGGTCATCATCGAGCCGGAAGGCGAGCCCAAGAAGATCCTGCGCGTGACGCTGCCGCTCGGCATGCAGCTCGTCCACGGCACCCGCATCATCGTCGACAACAATCCGCCGCAGCAGGCGCCTTACGTGATCTGCTTCGCCAACGGCTGTATGTCGGACTACGAAGCCACGCCTGAGATGATCGAGCACATGAAGAAGGGCCAGAACCTCATCGTGCAGGCGATCAACTCCAACGGCGCGCCGCTGACGCTGCCGCTGCCGCTGGCCGAATTCGCCAAGGCCTATGACGGTCCGCCGACCGATCCGAAGCAGTTCGAAGAGACTCAGAAGAAGCTGCAGGAAGAGCTGCAGAAGCGCGCCGAAGAGCAGCGCAAGAAGCTCGAGGCCCAGGCTCCGGCCGGTGGTACTCCGGCTGCCAAGTAATCGTCGCGCAAGCGATCCCACAAACGAAAAGGGCGCCAACTCGGCGCCCTTTGTCGTTCGTGAAGCGAAGATACGTCGGCAGCGCGCGAGCGTTGTTGACGCTCAGTTCAGCGACGGATTGCGCGGGCGATAGCCGCCGGCCTTGTCCTTGACGAAGATCTCGGCGACCTGCGAATGCCGGATCGGCTCGCCGGAATCATCGGGCAGCAGGTTCTGCTCGGACACGTAGGCGACGTATTCCGAATCCGAGTTCTCGGCGAGCAGGTGATAGAACGGCTGATCCTTGTGCGGCCGCACGTCCTCGGGGATCGACAGCCACCATTCTTCGGTGTTGTTGAATTCCGGATCGATATCGAACACGACGCCGCGGAACGAGAAGATGCGGTGACGCACGATCTGCCCGATCTGGAATTTGGCGGTTCTCGTTTTGATCATCGAAGTCGCATAGACCAGGATCGCCGCCAATACTAGAGCGAAACCCGGGCAGCCGCTGCCCAGGCTGCGGGGCCAACTCGCCTCGCCAGGTTTCCATTTTTCCCCCGCCGCCAAATGACGCGCTGTCCGCAGCTAGCCGCCGCGTGCCGTCGCGTGATCGCGGATGCGTGATGGTATCGGGGTCTTGACCAAGCAACGAGACAATCTACGTTATGCGTAATGGTATAATGATGTGTGGAGCTGCCACCGTGAGTGTCATCAACGTTTCCCCTGGCCTTGCTCTGTCAGCCCAACCCAACTTGGCGGCTTTCGCGGGCTTTGCCCGGCAGGGGTTTAACAAGATCGTCAATGCCAGGCCCGATGGCGAGGAACCTGGACAGCCTGGCAACCAGGCCGAGGCGAGGGCATCGGCTGCCGCCGGGCTCGGCTATGCGTTCATTCCAGTGCGGAGCGATGCCATTACGGAGGCGGATGTCCGTGCATTTCAGCGCGCCGTTCTCGAAACGGAGGGACCGGTGTTGGCGCATTGCCGGAGCGGGCTGCGCGCGCTGATCCTTTACACGCTGGGCGAGGTCCTGGACGGTCGCATGGCTCGCTCCGAGGTCGAGAGTTTCGGCCGATCGCTCGGCTTCGACCTGGCTGCAGCCGGCCGCTGGCTCGATCGGGAGGCCGGTTACCCGGCGAAGGTCAAGGGCTTCTACGACCAGCGCACCGGCAGCATCCAGTATGTGGTCAGCGATCCGTCGTCGCGGGTCTGCGCGATCATCGATCCGGTGCTGGACTTTGACGAGAAGTCGGGCGCCACGGCCACGCACCACGCCGACGCCATCCTGGACCACGTGGCGCGGGAAGGCCTGCAGGTCGCGTGGATCCTCGACACCCATCCGCACGCCGACCATCTGTCGGCCGCGTCCTATCTGAAGCAGCGAACGGGGGCGCCGACGGCGATCGGTGCGCATGTGGTCGACGTGCAAAGGCTGTGGAAGGGGATTTACAACCTTTCGGACTTCGCCACCGACGGCTCGCAATGGGACCGGCTGTTCGCCGATGGCGACCGTTTCAGGATCGGCAATCTCGACTCAACGGTGATGTTCTCGCCCGGGCACACGCTGGCGTCCGTCACGTACCTGATCGGAAACGCCGCCTTCGTGCACGACACGTTGTTCATGCCGGATTCCGGAACGGCTCGCGCGGACTTCCCGGGCGGCAGCGCCAAGTCTTTGTGGAGTTCGATCCAGCGAATCCTGTCGCTGCCCGACGACACGCGGGTGTTCACGGGTCACGACTATCAGCCGAACGGGCGGCACGCGCGATGGGAGAGTACCGTCGGCGAGCAGAAGAGCGCCAATCGGCACGTCGCCGGAGTGAGCGAAGCCGGCTTCGTGCTGTCACGTGAGGCGCGCGACCAGACGCTGCCGATGCCGCGGCTGATCCTGCATGCGCTTCAGGTCAACATGCGCGGCGGCCGTCTACCGGAGCCGGAAGACAACGGTCGGCGTTATCTGAAATTCCCATTGGACGCGTTGGGACAGGCCGCATGGTAACGCCGACAACACTGGTGCGCCCGGCGCTCAAGCCGGAGGACATGGCGAGCCGGGCAAGCGAGGTCGCTGCGCTGCTGAAGACCTTGGCGCATCCGGTCCGATTGATGCTGGCCTGCGCGCTGGCCGAAGGCGAATTTTCGGTCGGCGAACTCGAGCAGAAAGTCGGTGTGCATCAGCCGACGCTGTCACAGCACCTCGGGGTTCTGCGTGAGGCCGACATCGTCGAGACCCGCCGCGAGGCCAAGCAGATCTTCTACCGGCTGACCGAGCGCAAGGCCGCGCTGCTGATCCAGGCGCTCTACGAAATCTTCTGCCGGCCGGAGGAACGGACATGACGAGCTATCTGCCTTCTCTGTTCGGCGGCATGCTGCTCGGCCTTTCGGCAGTTCTGCTTCTGCTGATCAACGGCCGCGTCGCCGGCATCAGCGGCATCGTCGGCCGGCTGCTCGGCGGTCAGCACGCAGCCGCCAACGGTGCTTTCGTGCTGGGCCTGCTGGCCGGGCCACTGCTTTATGCGGCGGTATTCGGGTCATTGCCGAAGCTCACTGTCGACACGTCGTGGCTGCCCGTCGTCGTCTCCGGCCTCCTGGTCGGCATCGGCACGCGAATGGGATCGGGCTGCACCTCGGGCCACGGCATCGTGGGCCTGGCGCGGCTGTCGGCGCGCTCGCTCGTCGCTACGGCGGCTTTTCTCTGCGCCGGCATCGTCACCGCGACTGCGATGGGAGTGATGAAATGAGCTTACCTACACTAGCGCGGCTGGCGATTGCTTTGATCGCCGGCGCAATCTTCGGCTTCGGCCTTTCGCTGTCCGGCATGGTCGACCCGGCGCGCGTGCTCGGGTTTCTCGATCTCGCCAGCGGACACTGGGATCCGAGCCTGATGTTCGTGCTGGGCGGCGCCGTCCTGGTGGCGCTGCCCGGTGTGGCGCTGCAGCGCCGGATGGCGAAGCCGGCGCTGGATCGCGAGTTCCATCTGCCGGCCACCAACACGATCGACCGGCGACTGGTGGTCGGCTTGGCGCTGGTCGGGATCGGCTGGGGGCTCGCCGGCTTTTGCCCCGACCGGCAGTATCGGCGCTCTCGACGGGCGCGCCGATCGTCGCGCCTGTTCGTCGTCACGATGGCGGCGGGCATGCTGCTGCACGACCGGCTGCTCGGGAGCTATCTGCGATGACGACGTCCTCGATTGCGCTGGCGCTCGCCTCCCGCGGTCTGGTCGGTTTCACGCTCGGACTGATCGGCGGCGGCGGATCGATCCTCGCAGCGCCGCTGCTGCTTTACGCCGTCGGCGTCGCCAGTCCGCACGTCGCGCTGGGCACTGGGGCGCTGGCGGTGTCGGTCAATGCCTACTCCAACCTGATCAATCACGCCCGCAAGGGCCATGTGTGGTGGCGCTGCGCCATCGTGTTCACACTGATCGGCTCGGTCGGCGCACTACTGGGCTCGAGCCTCGGACTGTTGATCGACGGCAAGAAGCTGCTGTTCCTGTTCGGACTGGTGATGGTCGTGGTCGGACTGCTGATGCTACGACCGCGTGGCACGTCGCACGGCCGACAGCGCCCGGTCGATCGGCGGATGTGCATCGTCACCGCCGCGGCGGCGATCGTCGCCGGCGGGGCCTCTGGGTTCTTCGGCATCGGCGGTGGGTTTTTGATCGTGCCGGCGCTGATCTTTGCCACCGGCATGCCGACCATTTCCGCAATAGGCTCGTCGCTGCTGGCAGTCGGCACCTTCGGTCTGGCGACGGCGCTGAACTACGCGCGCGCCGGCCTCATAGATTGGTACGTCGCCGCCGAGTTCATCGCAGGCGGCCTGGTCGGCGGCGCACTCGGCATGGTGCTGGCGACGCGGCTGTCGAGCCGGAAGTCGATCCTGGAACGGATCTTCGCAGGCGTCGTGCTCAGCGTCGCGGCCTACATCCTCTACGAGAACGCGCCGTTCGGCTGAGCCCGCGTGTCGCGCCGCTCATAGCAGTCGTGCGCGACAGGGCGCCCGCCCGGCGTGGCGTTGCATGGGCTTCCCTGTTACCGGTCTGCCGAACGTCCCGCCATCCGCGCGACCTGCCGGCAAACGGTCCACATGATCGATATTCTCAATCTCGCCCTTCCGTATTTTGGACTCATCTTCGTCGGTTTCGCCTGCGGCCGCTGGAAGCGGCTGCCGGAGAGCGGCCTCGTCTGGATGAACTTCTTCCTGCTGTGGGTCTCGCTGCCGGCGCTGTTCTTCCGCATCATGTCGAAGACGCCGTTCGAAGAGCTGAACAATCTGCCGTTCGTGCTGGCGACCACGCTGGCGACAGCCACCGCATTCTTCCTCTCCGGAGCGCTGGGGCGCCTGATCGGGGGGCTGTCGCTGCGCGAGTCCGCGATGGCAGCGCTGGCCGGCGGCTATGGCAATATCGGCTATATGGGGCCGGGACTGGCGCTGGCGGTGCTCGGGACCAAGGCCGCGGCGCCGACGGCGCTGATCTTCTGCTTCGACAGCATCTTCCTGTTTTCGATCGTGCCGCTGGCGATGACGCTGACGGCGCCCGGCGAGCGGCGGCCGCTCGGCCCGACCATCCTGGCGGTCATGCGCGCCATCCTGCTCCATCCCTTGATCGTCGCCGCCTATAGCGGCGCGGCGGCCGCGGCGTTCCACATCCATTTGCCGGTCGCGCTCGACCGCATCCTCGAGTTCCTGCAGAACGCGGCCGCGCCGGTGGCTCTGTTCGTGCTCGGCGTCACCGTGGCGCTGCGGCCGCTCGGCCGTGTGCCGTGGGAAATCCCCGGCATGGTGCTGGTGAAGCTGGTGCTGCACCCGCTGATCGTGTTCGGTCTCTTGATGTTGTTCGGTCCGTTCTCGCCCGACTGGATGGCGACCGCCGTGCTGATGGCCTCGCTGCCGCCGGCGCTGAACGTGTTCGTGATCGCCCGGCAGTACAACACCTGGGTCGAGCCGGCGTCGGTCGCGGTGCTGATAGGCACCTTCGTGTCAGTCGTGACGCTGACCACGGTGATGTGGCTGCTGCGGACCGGGCAGATCCCGTTTTAGTTCAGAACGACCGCCAGAACGGCGAAAGGCCCTCGCGCATCGCGAAGCGGCGCAGCGGTCCGACTGAGCCGAGCGCCTGCATGCCGACGGCTCGCGCCGCCTGTGCAGGCAGAAGGTCGCTGAGCAGCGTCCGGTTGGCGATATCGATCGCGAAGGTGCGGCTGGCGACATCGGCGCCGCGGGCGCGGTCGAAGCGCTTCAACGCTGCGTCGGCGCCGATATCCTGATCGCGCGCCATCGCGTCGCGGACGATGTCGGCGATATCAGCGGCGTCGCGCAGTCCCATGTTGAGACCCTGCGCGCCGATCGGCGGCACGACGTGGGCGGCTTCGCCGACCAGCGCGATGCGGCGCTGGCCGTAACGCGCCGGCTTCTCGATCGCGAGCGGAAACAGATTGCGGCCGGGCTCGACACGAAGCTGGCCGAAGATCGAATGCGACTGCTTTTCCGCCGCGGCCGATAGTTCATCGTCGCTCAGCGCCATCAAGCGCTGCGCTTCCTTCGGCGCTGCGACCCAGACCGCGCTCATGCGGCGGCCGGGCAGCGGCACGAACACGCACGGGCCTTCGGCGGTGTGGAATTCGGTCGAGCTGTCGTCATGCCGACGCGAGATCGCGACGTTGAAGGTGAGGGCGGATTGCGGCAGAGCACGGCTGCGCACACTGATGCCCGCCGCGGCGCGGCACTGCGACTGGCGGCCATCGGCTCCGATCACCAGTTTGGCCGACAGCGTCTGGCCGCCGCGGGTCTGCACCACGGCGACGTCGTCGCCCGGCGCGACCGACTCGGCCTCGTCGTCGAAGCGATCGAGATTGCTGATCTCGGCGGCGCGCTCTTCCAGCGCGATCATCAGGTTGCGGTTCTCGATGTTGTAGCCGAACGCGTCCATGCCGATTTCCTGCGAGGTAAAACGCACCTCGGGCGCACGGATCAGACGGTCGGTATCGTCCACCAGCCGCATCATCCGCAGCGGCGCGGCGTTCGACGACGCGCGGCGCCAGACGTCGAGCCGATCGAGGATGTCGATCGAGTCGCCGAGCAGGGCGGTGGTGCGGTTGTCGGCATAAGGCAGCTTGCGCGCCACCAGCGCGGTCAGCGCGCCGGTGTCGGCGATCGCGATCGCCGCGGTCAGACCAGCCGGGCCGCCGCCGACCACGACGGCATCGTAAGAATTGGGCGCGAGCAGGGTCTGGGTCATCCCGGGAACATCGTCGCTTCGCCTGCCGATTTCAAGACATCAGTAAAACATTCACGTTCCCGGAGAATTTGCGACCGAACGCCGCAAACCGCGGCTGTGCAGCAAATCCGCTTTCCTGCTATTCCAAATGACGATGACCCCGCTCGATCCGCCGCAACCGCCTGCGTCGCCCCGCGTGATGCGCCTCGCTGCGTTCTCGGTGCACCTGTTCACCGCGCTCGGCGCCGGCCTGGCGCTATTGGCTTTGCTCGAAGCGGCGCGTGAGCACTGGGCGGGGATGTTCGGCTGGCTCGGCGCAGCGCTCGTGGTCGACGGCATCGACGGTCCGATCGCGCGGCGGCTCGACGTGCAGACGCTGCAGCCGGACTGGGCCGGCGACGTGCTCGACCTCGTGGTCGATTTCGTCACCTACGTGTTCGTGCCGGCCTATGCGATCACTGAAAGCGGAATGCTGATGCCGATCGCGGCGCCGATCCTCGGCGTCGGCATCGTCGTCAGCTCGGCGCTGTACTTCGCCGATCGCCGCATGAAGACCGACGATAATCACTTCCGCGGCTTTCCGGCGCTGTGGAATGCGGCGGCGTTCTACCTCTTCTTGCTGCATCCGCCGGCGATCGCCGGCACGCTCGCGGTCGCGGCGCTCATCGTCCTGACCTTCCTGCCGATCTACGTCATCCATCCGGTGCGGGTTCAGCGCTGGCGCTTATTCAGCTTGGCGCTGATGGCCGTCTGGGCCGTGCTGGCGGCGTTCACGATCCGCCGCCATTTCGAGGTGAACGCGCTGGTCACCGCGGCGCTGTGCGGGATCGCGCTCTACGTCATGTGTGCCGACGCGTTGGCGCGTCGGCTGTTCCGAGGCCAATCATGATCGAACTCATCTACAGTCCCGAAGCCTGGGCCGCGCTGCTGACGCTGACGGCGCTCGAGATCGTGCTCGGCATCGACAACGTCATCTTCCTGTCGGTGCTGGTGTCGCGCATCCCCGAACCGCGTGCCACGCATGCCCGTCAAGTCGGTCTGGCGCTGGCACTGATCTTCCGGATTGCGCTGCTCAGCGTGCTGGTCTGGCTGATCGGCCTGACCATGCCGGTGTTCACCGTGTTCGAGCAATCGTTCTCGTGGCGCGACATCATCCTGATCGGCGGCGGCCTGTTCCTGATCGCCAAGGCGACGCACGAGATCCACGGCGAGGTCGAAGCCCGCGAACAGGGGGGCAGCGAGGCCGACGCCGGCAAGGCATTCTTCTGGGTCATCGTCCAGATCGTCATCGTTGACCTGGTGTTCTCGATCGACTCGATCATCACGGCGATCGGCATGGCCAAGGATCTGGAGATCATGATCGCCGCCGTGGTGATCGCGATGGCGGTGATGTACGTCTCGTCCGGCCCGGTGGCGCGGTTCGTGGTCGAACACCCGACCACCAAGATGCTGGCGCTGGCGTTCCTGGTGCTGATCGGCGTCGCGCTGGTGGCCGACGGCTTCCAGTTTCATATCCCGCGCGGTTACATCTATTTCGCCATCCTGTTCTCGGTCGCGGTCGAGTTCTTCAACATCCTGGCGCGGCGCAACAGAACGCGGACACCCTCCGCCTGAGCGGCGCGTGTTGACATTGCTGGCCCGATGGATTTCGTTGCCACCCTAGGAAAAAGACCCGAGGGGACGAGCATGACGAAAGCGATGCGGGTGCATCAGGTCGGTGGACCGGAAGCGCTGGTCTATGAGGATGTCGAGCTGCCGCCGCCGGGCGACGGCGAGGTCCGCATTCGCCAGCATGCCGTCGGGCTGAATTTCATCGACGTGTACTACCGCACCGGCCTGTACAAGGCGCCGACAACGCCGTTCGTCGCCGGCAACGAGGCGGCCGGCGAGGTGGTCTCGGTCGGTCCCCACGTCACCAACTTCCATCCCGGCGACCGCGTCGCTTACTACACCAACCTCGGCGGCTATGCGACCGAGCGCAATATCGACGCCACGCGTCTGGTGAAGCTGCCCGACCACATCACCTACGAGCAAGGCGCGGTGCTGATGCTCAAGGGCCTGACGGTCTGGTACCTGCTGCACAAAACCTTCAAGGTCGAACCCGGACACCGCGTGCTGATCCACGCCGCCGCCGGCGGCATCGGCCTGTTGGCCTGCCAGTGGGCGCGGGCACTCGGCGCCCACGTCATCGGCACCGTCGGCTCCAAGGCCAAGGCGGATATCGCGCTGGCCAATGGCTGCGATCACGTCATCCTCTACAACGAGGAAGACTGGGTTGCGCGAGTCAAGCAGATCAGCCGCAACGAGCTGTGCGACGTGGTGTACGACGGCGTCGGCAAGGCGACGTTCCCGGGCTCGCTGTCCTGCATCAAGCCGCGCGGCCTGTTCGTGTCGTTCGGCAACGCGTCGGGTCCGGTACCGCCGTTCGCGCTGACCGAGCTCAACAATCACGGCTCGCTGTTCGCGACGCGCCCGAAGCTCAACGACTACATCGGCACCCGCAAGGAATTGATCGAAGGCGCCGACACGCTGTTCTCGGCGGTGATCGAAGGCAAGCTGCATGTCCCGATCAACCACGCCTACGCCCTGAAGGACGCCGCGAAGGCGCATATCGATCTGGAAGGGCGCGCGACGACGGGGGCTTCGATTTTGAAGCCTTGAGGCGTGCGTCGGCCTACAACGCGCCGTCACTCCACAACGAGCCGTCACCCTCCGCGAAAGCGGAGGGCCCAGTATTCCAGAGCGCTGGTGTAAACTAACAAGCTCTCTGGAATACTGGGTCGCCCGGTCAAGCCGGGCGATGACGTCGGTGTGTTTAGTAGCGTCGGGGAATCAGGCGGCGCTTGTTATTAGAACCCCGCCACCGTCCCGTGCAGATCGTACGCATCGGCGCGGTCGATCTTGGCGGTGACGATTTCTCCGACGCGGAGCGGGCGGCGGCTCGACAAGTACACGCTGCCGTCGATCTCGGGCGCGTCGGCCTTGGAGCGGCCTTTGGCGACCGTGGGGCCGACTTCGTCGATAATCACCTGTTGGCGCGTCCCGACCTTGCGCTTCAAGCGCCGCGCCGAGATCGCCTGCTGATGCGCCATCAGCCGGTTCCAGCGCTCGAGCTTGACCTCGTCGGGCACCTGACCTTCCAGCGCATTCGACGGCGCGCCGGCGACGGGCTCGTATTTGAAGGCGCCGACGCGGTCGATCTCGGCTTCGCTCAGCCAGTCGAGCAGCGACGCGAACTCACTCTCGGTCTCGCCGGGGAAGCCGACGATGAAGGTCGAGCGCAGCGTCAGGTCCGGGCAACCTTCGCGCCAACGCTTGATGCGCTCGAGCGTCTTGTCCTGGGCCGCGGGACGCTTCATCCGCTTCAGCACGTCGGGATTGCCGTGCTGGAACGGGATGTCGAGATAGGGCAGCACCTTGCCCTCGGCCATCAGGCCGATGACCTCGTCGACATGCGGATAGGGATAGACGTAGTGCAGCCGCACCCAGGCGCCGAACTCGCCGAGTTCGCGGGCGAGGTCGAGGAACTTGGCGCGGACGCTGCGGTCTTTCCAGGCACTCTCGGCGTACTTCAGATCGACGCCGTAGGCCGAGGTGTCCTGCGAAATGACGAGGAGTTCCTTGACGCCGGCTGCGACCAGCTTCTCGGCTTCGCGCAGCACATCGGCGGCCGGACGCGAGGCGAGGTCGCCGCGTAGCTTGGGGATGATGCAGAAGCTGCAGCGATTGTTGCAGCCCTCCGAAATCTTCAAATACGCATAGTGCCGCGGCGTCAGCCTGATGCCCTGCGGCGGCACCAGATCGAGATGCGGATTATGCAGCGCCGGCCGGGCGCGATGCACGGCGTCGAGCACGCTCTCGTATTGCTGCGGGCCGGTGATCGACAGCACGCCGGGATATGCGGATTCGATCTGCTCCGGCTCGGCGCCCATGCAGCCGGTGACGATGACTTTGCCGTTCGTCGCCATGGCTTCGCCGATCGCCGCCAGCGACTCCTGCTTGGCACTGTCGAGGAAGCCGCAGGTGTTGACGATGACGAGGTCGGCGCCGTCGTGCTGGCGCGCGAGCTCGTAGCCTTCGGCGCGCAGGCGCGTGATGATCCGCTCGGAATCCACCAAGGCTTTGGGGCATCCCAGCGAGACAAAACTGATCTTCGGCGCGGCGGCCTGCTGCATGGTCGAAACTGCCTGGATTTGATTGGCAGGAGCTAACCCCGATCGGCGGCCGACACAAGGCGATTCGGTCGGGCCGGCCGGCAGCAAAATCATCCCTTGGCTGCGCCGCGGGAAGAAAAAGGTTGCCGGCCGCAGGAGCCAAACAGAGGCGCCATCGTTATTTCGCTGGCTGCCTTGCGAGGCGGCGTGTTCGCGCTTTTGTTGTTCCCGGAACACGGAGTGAGATCGATGCAGACCAATCATCCTGCGACGTCGAAAGCGGCAAGCGTGCGTCCCCGCGTTTGGCCGGCTTTCGTCATCAACGCGGACTTCGTGGCGCTCGGTGCCGCGATCGGCTTAATCGCCGCGATCGCATTCGGCGCGCCGCATCTGCATCTTCCGTAGCTTGTGGCCCGAGCTGGTCGCTCAACGATCTCGGTCGGCTCAACCATGCGCCGATCTGCAGCTAAGACAGGCAGGCCGCGGTTTTATTAAGCCGGCTTATTCGAACGATTTGAACAATAAATTTCGTCCCTTGTTGCGTCGCACCTACAGTTAGCTGCCGGATTCAGCAGCGAGGGTAGCGATGCATTCAACCAACCGACGCCAGTTCATGTGTCTCGCGGCCAGCGCTGCCGCGTTGGCGGCGACTGGGCGCGCCGCGCGCGCGGAGGAGCGCGTCGTCAAGGTTGGGACGCTGAAACTCATCCACGGCATCACGCCATACTTCTACGAGAAGTTCGTGCCGGCCGGCATCAAGGTGGTGGTGCTGCCGTTCGAAAGCCCGACCGACGGCAAGAACGCCGTCGTCACCGGCTCGGTCGATTTCGGCATTTTCGGCCTGGCGGCGGCGACGCTCGGCGGCGCCAACGGGGAACCTGTGGTGGTGGTTGGCGCAGCCTGCAATCGCGGCATGGCCGTGGTTGCCGGCAAGGATTCCGGCATCAACAGCATCAAGGACCTCAAGGGCAAGCGGGTGGCGATCTGGCCGGGCTCGACCCAGGAGGTCGTGATCCTCGATCGGCTGGCCGCCGAGGGCATGAGCGTCAAGGATGTGCAGGCTGTCCGCGTCTCCTTCAGCGACATGGCGCCGGCGCTCGCGCGCGGCGATATCGACGCCTATGTGGGCGCCGAGCCGGCGGCCGGCATCAGCCTCGCCAGCGGCGTCGGCAAGATCGTCGAGTATCCGTATTCGACGCCGACCGGCTCGCTCAACATGGTGCTGAGCACGCGCCGCGAACTGATCGAGAAGGACCCCGATCTGATCCGCGCCATGCTCAAGGTGCACCGCCAGGCCAGCGAGTTCGCGATGAGCCATCGCGACGCCTTTGTCGAGATGGCGATGCAGAAGCTCGGCCAGCAGAAGCCGTCGATCGAAGCCGCGGCGCCGAACGTCGAGCTGACCTGGAACATCGACGATCAGTTCATGAAGCAGGCGCAGTACTACGGCAGCCAGATGCTGGACAAGAAGCAGATACGGCAGCTGCCGGACTACAAGACCTTCATCGATCCGAGCTTCGTGCGGTCCATCTAGGTCGTTGGACGTGCGATGAGCCTGGAGAGCGCAGTGACCAATCCCGACGTCGGCAGAGCTGCAGCGGCGAAACCCGTTGCGGCACGCATCGGCGCGCGCAAGCTCCGGGCCAAGCTCCGCGCGGTGTTGCTGGCCGCCATCGTGCCGATCGGGCTGCTGTTGCTCTGGGACGTGATGGTTCGCTGGACGGGCACGCGGCTGATCCCGTCGCCCTGGGGCGTCGCGCTCATGATGTGGGACTTCGCCTTCGGCGGAATCTACGACGACGCCTACAGCGGTAGCCTGCCGATTCATTTCTGGAAATCGGTCCAGCGCGTCTATGGCGGCTTCTTCCTGGCCGCGCTCGCGGGCATTCCGCTCGGGCTGATGCTCGGGCGGATTCCGCTGCTGCGCGCGATGCTCGATCCGACGTTGTCGCTGCTGCGGCCGATCCCGGTCACGGCGTGGCTGCCGCTGTCGATGATCTTCTTTGGCCTGGGCCCGAAGTCGGCAGTTTTCCTGGTGTTCCTCGGCGCCTTCTATCCGATCCTGCTCAACACCGTGTTCGGCGTGAAGTCGGTCGACGTCCGGCTGTTCGAGGCGGCCGGCATGCTCGGCTGCAGCGGGCCGCAATTGTTTCGCGCCGTGGTGCTGCCGGCGTCGCTGCCGAGCATCTTCAACGGGCTACGGCTCGGTGCGTCCTTCGCCTGGATCCTGATCGTGGTCGGCGAGATGACCGGCGTGCCGGAAGGCCTCGGGGCCGTCATCATGGACGGCCGCACACTGTCGCGCACCGATCTGGTGATCACCGGGATGATCATCATCGGCGTCACCGGGTTCGTCTCCGATCGGCTGCTGGTGCTGCTGAGCAATCACTTCCTGCGCTGGAGTCCGCAGCACCATGCCTGACCCCAGCGTCGTTCGCGAGACCGCGCCGGTGATCCTTCAGGTCATCGGCCTCAATAAAGTGTACGAGGCTTCCAACGGCCCGGTCGAGGCGCTGCGCAGCGTCGATCTGACGGTGCGAAAGGGCGAATTCATCTGCCTGCTCGGCGCGTCCGGCTGCGGCAAGTCCACTCTGCTGAGGATCATCGCCGGCTTCGAACAGGCCACGCAGGGCGAGGTCGCGGTCTATGGCCGCGACGTGAAAGGGCCGGGGCCCGACCGCGGCATGGTGTTTCAGGACTATGCGCTGTTCCCCTGGCTGACGGTGCGCGACAATATCGGCTTCGGCCCGAGCCATCGCCGCGTCGCGCCGAGCGAAGTCGCCAAGCTGACCGATCGTTTCATGGCGATGGTCGGCCTCACGGCGTTCGCCGATCGCTATCCGCACCAGCTGTCGGGCGGCATGAAGCAACGTGTCGCGATCGCCCGCGTGCTCGCCAACGACGCCGACATCCTGCTGATGGACGAGCCGTTCGGCGCGCTCGATGCCCTGACGCGCAGCGCGCTGCAGGAAGAACTGATCGAGATCTGGCGGACCACGAAGCTCACCGTGATCTTCGTGACCCATTCGGTCGAAGAGGCGGTGCTGCTCGCTGATCGCGTCGTGGTGATGAGTTCGTCACCCGGGCGGATCGATCGCCAGGCTGAAATCAACCTGCCGCGCCCGCGTGACGTCGCGTCGGCGGAATTCAACGCGCTTCGGCGCGAGATCACCCAGCAACTCACCAGCCATGTCGGCGGCCGCCGGCTGGTTACCGCAACGGCGGATTCCTAAGTGAAATCTTCAGCACAAGGCAAGATCAAGGCGAGCTATCGCGGGATGGATCGCAGCGCGCTCGACGCGGCGTACAACAACAGTGCAGCCGTCGTCGATAGTCCGCAATGGCTCGAGCGCTGGCGCGAGCGCAGCGGAGAGCGTAGGGCCGGAGCGGGGGTGTCGCTCGACGTACCTTATGCGGATCGTGAGCGGACGTCCCTGGACTACTTCTCCGCCGGAGCAACCGGAGCGCCGCTGTTCGTGTTTCTCCACGGCGGCTACTGGCAGCGCAACGACAAGGAGATGTTCTCGTTCGTCGCCCAGGGCCCGAACGCTCGCGGCATTGACGTCGCCGTCATNCGCTACACGCTGGCGCCGGCGGCGCGGCTGTCCGGCATCGTCGAGGAAGTCGATTTTGGCATCGACTTCCTCGCCGCCCAT
>NZ_BADD01000750.1 GCF_000333455.1 Rhodopseudomonas sp. B29 | reverse complement strand
ATTGGCCAACGCCCCGATCCTTGAATTCCTGGGAAATGGCCCACCGCCCCCGATTTTTGGCTTCACCGGGGTCGTCACTGGTCACCCCGATCCTCCATGACGGCCAAAAAAATTCACCCATCCAGCTTTGTGGGTGATTTCTCCAGTCCTTGGATACGCGAGGGCATTTTTGCGTCTGTATCAACTTGAAAGTCCTTTTGCCGATCCAAGTCTCCATTGAGCGTGTGGATCTCCGGAGACAGCCATGAACCTGAGAAATCTTTCAAGATCGCGCGTGGTTTCACGTCAACGCACGACTGACGTGGGCGTGGCAGTCGCGCGGCAACTGCTGGTTCGATCCCTGCGCCAGAACCGTATGCATCACGTACTGGTCGGGTGCGTTTCCGTTGTTGGCTTCGTCCTGCGCAATGCTGCCGATGGCGAGACTTTCGAGGAGGCAGCGCGCAAGCTCTATCGCAACCCAGATCGAGCGAAGCGCGTCATCCGGCCGGAGATCCTGAGTTGGAGCAGTGAGGCATCCGTTCGACAAACTCGCGAAAATGACCTCGGCAAGACGTTGGCCGGAAATGATCACGTCATCGGCTTCGCCCACGACGAGGACGCTTTTCCGCTGGCGTTTCGCCTTGCAGCTGATGGGATCTTGTCCCTCCCCATCCCTGACTTATCGGCCCTTAAGGCAGCCTCCCGCGCAGCCGGAATTCGTGGCCTAGCCGACGAAGTTCTGGCCACTGCTGTGGGGGAGCCCCTCGCCTTGGTAAGTATGGTGATCAAGCCAGGTCGAAGCAGTCTGCATATCCAGCGGAGTCTCAGCAGGGTCAAGAAGGGCCAGCTCGCAAGAAGCTCTCAGAGGCGATCAGCC
>NZ_BADD01000751.1 GCF_000333455.1 Rhodopseudomonas sp. B29 | reverse complement strand
ACCAGGCTCACACTACTGCCTATGGTCGCGTGCCCACCTGCCTAAACCTCGGCCCGCATGCTGGCACCGACAACTGATCAACAGCATGTCGGTCGGCCGTCTAGGGATCTGGGCAATCATCTCGAGTCGTATCAAGGCGAATCGACCGCCCCATATTCTCTCCACATGGTCAAGGCGGCGATGGAGGTGTTCAAGACCGACCCGTCGATCAAGGTCGTGTCCTCACAGCCGACTAATTGGGACGCCACAAAGGCGTCCGACATCACCACCAATGTGCTGCAGCAGAACCCTGACCTGTGCGGGATCTTCAGCGTCTGGGGTCCTCAGACGGTGGGGGCGGCTCAGGTCGTGAAGAATGCCGGCAAGAAGGGCGAGGTGAAGATCTTCGTTGCAAGCGATGGTCAGCCCGCAGATTGCGACATGGTGGAGCAAGGCCTGTTCACCAAGAACCTGTCCTACCGCGCCGATACGCAAGGAGAAGCGATCGCCAACGCGGTGCTTACCCTGCTGCAGGACAACCGGCCCGCTGGGACGACTCAGCTCGCCTACTACACGACGAACTATTGGGTCTCCAGCAAGGACGACCGTCAGTATTGCTTCGTCGTGCCGAAGGAATAGCCGGTTCTCTCAGCTTTGTCCCGACGCCACGGATGCCGTTCCGCTGTGGAGCGGCATCCGCTGTCCGAAAGTCCGTCGCTCATGAAGTCCCTTCGACGTCTGTGGTATCGCCTTTCGCCCCAGCTGCTGCTCGGTGAGCTCCTGGAAAAGCGCTGGATGGAGCCGATCGTCCCGTTCACGCTGCTGCTGGTGGTGTTCGTCGCGTTCATCGTGATGATCCCCGGCTACACGTCGATCCCTCAGCTTCAGCAATTGATGCGCAGTTTTCCGGAGCAGGGCTTCGTGGCGATGGCGATGGCCATTTCCATTCTCTCCGGCGGGCTCGATCTCTCGGTCGGCGCCGTCTTCGCGATGGCGGATTTCCTGACGCTGTATTTCCTCATGATCCTGGAGTGGCCGCTGCCGCTCACGATCGTCGCTGTGATGGGGTGGGGGGCGTTGATCGGCGCGATCAACGGTGGACTGATCGCCTATGCGAAGACGCGACCGTTCCTTACCACGATGGTGGTGCTGATCATCCTGCGCGCGGCTTACAACAAGATTACGGGTCAATACGCTGTCGAACTGGCCGGCGCGTCCTCGGACAGCGCGGCGTGGGATTATCTCGGCGGAGGTTTCCTGTTCGGGATTCCGATCAACATGGTCTGCCTGCTCGTCGTGGGCGTCGTGGCCCACTTCTATCTCACGCGGATCCGGTCCGGCGTTCACATCATGGCTGTCGGCTCCAGCCGCAAGGCGGCACGCCATGCCGGAATCGACGTGAAATGGTCGCTGTTCATGGCCTACGTGTTGTCCGGCATGATGGCGTCGCTGGCGGGCATTCTCTACGCCGCCCGGCAGAACAGCGCTGGCACCGACACCGGCGTCGGCTGGGAAGTCAACGCGCTCGCTGCTGCGGTGCTCGGCGGCATCAGCCTGTCGGGCGGACGCGGCACCATCAGCCGGGCGCTGATGGGTGCCGCCATCATCTTTCTGCTGATCAACGGCCTGGTGCAGCTCGGTACGCACGGCAGCCTGACGACCGCAATCATCGGTGCGATCCTGCTCGCGGCCGTGGCCTTCAACGTCAAGTTCGTGAAGAACAAGGGCAAGCTGCTGCAGAAGATCTACGTGACGCCGTCGTTGGTGGAATTCGAGCCGCCGGCCTCGATCGCGCGGGACAGCGGCACCGTGTTCGCCGAAAACGATCGGCTGAAGAATGCCGAGGCAATCGCGCTCGACAAGATTGAGGGGCCGGAAGACATCATCCTCGACGAGGACGATCATCTCTACACGGTGAATCGCAACGGCTCGATCATCCGGTTTCTCGCACCGGACTACGAGGTACGCGAGGAATTCGCTCGTATCGGCGGCCGACCGCTAGGGATGGCGCTCGACCGCGAGAAGAACATTCTGGTCTGCGTAGCCGGCATGGGCGTCTATGGCGTGAAACCCGACCGCACCGTGTTCAAGGTCACCGACGAGACCAATCGGACCTGGTATCGCTTCAAGGACGACTCGCGGCTGTGGCTCGCCGACGATCTCGACGTTGCTCCGGACGGCAAGATCTATTTCAGCGACGCGACCACGCGCTACGACCTTTCGGATTGGGCGCTGGACGGCTTCGAAGGGCGGGGCAACGGGCGCATCGTTTGCCACGATCCGGCGACGGGTAAGACCAACACCGTCCTGTCAAATCTGGCCTTCCCGAACGGCGTATGCGTGTCTCACGACGGTCGTTCGGTGCTGTGGGTCTCGACGTGGCTCTGCCGCATCTATCGCTACTGGATCGCTGGCGAGAAGGCAGGCCAGCTGGAGCTGTTGGTCGACAATCTGCCGGGCTATCCGGACAACGTGAATCGCGCCTCCGACGGGACCTATTGGCTCGCGCTCGTGGGCATAAGGTCGCCGGTCTACGATTTGGCGATGGCGGACCCTGCCTTCCGCACGCGGATGGTGAAGCAGATCCCGCCGGACGAGTGGATGTGCCCCGGCATTAACAACGGCTGCGTCATCAAGTTCGACGATACCGGCCGCGTCCTGGAATCACTCTGGGATCCGGGCGGACGTTCGCATCCGACGATCACCTCGATGCGCGAACACAAAGGCTATCTCTACATCGGCGGTCTCGAGAACAACCGTATTGGTCGTGTGAAATTGCCGAACGCCGACGTCAACTGGACCGGCTGGACGTCCTATTGGGCGTCGAGCGTCAACAGTGATCCTGACGCCAAAGCGAGCAACGTCCATCGGATTTCTGCAGCGAGGGCGAAGTATGTCTCTGGCGCGTGACATCATCGACCGCATTTTCCATCCGAATCGCGATGTTCACGCGATCCCAGTGCTGGATGGAAACTTCTCACCGAACGAGCGCCTCGACCGCGCGCTTGTTCTCGGCGAGCCATTCGACGCTCCGGACGCGCTCGCGCTCGACAGCAGCGGCACGCTTTATGTGTCGAGCGGTCGAACCATTCAGGCGTGCCGCGGTCCCGACTTCGCTGAGCGACGCACGTTCGCAACGTTCGACGTGGAGGTCGGCGCTCTGGCGTGGTTCGGGTCGACAGGACTCGTCGCCGCTTTGTCAGGAATGGGGATCGTGTCCCTGACGGAAGAGGGAGAGATAGCCGCGCGCTTGACGAGCGCGGCGGGCGCGCAGCTGCACTCCGTGACTGCGCTGGCGATCGCAGACGATGGCCTGATCTATATCGCCGATGGTTCGCGGCACAATCCCGCCGCCGAATGGCACCGGGATCTGCTTGAGAAGCGCGCGCCATCCGGCCGGATCATTGTCTGCGATCGACAACTTTCAGATGCCCGCATTATGGCCGACGGCCTCGATTGGCCCGCGGGACTCGTCGTGTCTCATGACGGCCGCAGCCTGCTGGTCACAGAGGCCTGGGCGCATCGGTTGAGCGCGCTGGCTCTCGACGGAGGAACTCAGCGCACCCTGGTGACGAACTTCGCCGGCTATCCGTGCCGGATCTCGCGCGGCTCGCGGGGCGATTACTGGCTCGCGTTCTTCGGCTTGCGCACGCAATTGATGGAGTTCGTGCTGCGCGAGGACGCGTTCCGCATGCGGATGCTCGAAGCCGTCGAGCCGCATCTGTGGATTGGTCCGCGGCTCGGCGGCACGGCCGATTATCGCGAGGCGATGCAGATCGGGCGGATCAAAAAGCTCGGCATCCAGAAACCCTGGGCGCCGCCGCGGTCTTACGGCCTTGTGGCCCGCATCGGAAAGGACGGTGCGGCGCGCGAGAGCTATCACAGCCGTGCGTCCGGAGAGGTGCACGGTATCACGGCGGCGTTGGCGGATCCCGCGGGGCAGGTCCTCGCCGTGTCGAAAGGGCACGGCAAGTTGATCAGATTGCCCACCGGCCCCGTGTCCGAGTAGGAGGACGCCATGAGCTCTATCGAGATTGCTCCGGTCCTGCAAATCGCCGCAGGAAGCAAGGTCTACAGCGGCGTTCACGCGATCGACAAGGTCGACTTCACGCTCCGTCCCGGCGAGATCCATGCCTTGCTGGGCGAGAACGGCGCCGGCAAATCCACCTTGTGCAAGGCGATTGCGGGGGCCATCAAGCTGACCTCCGGCGATTACTATCTCGGCGGCGAGAAGGTATCGTTCTCGTCGCCGGGCGAGGCGTTGGCGCAGGGCGTGGCAATGGTCTACCAGGAAACGAGCCTCGTCCCGTCGATGACCGTGGCCCAGAATCTCGAACTCGGGATGGAGAAGTGGTTCACCGTCTACCGCAAGATCAACATCGCCGCGCAGCAGTCACAACAGGCCCTGAACTTCAATGTCGATCCGCTCGCGCTAGTGGAGACGCTCGGCACCGCGAAGCGGCAGATGGTGGAGATCGCGCGCGCCGTTCGTCACAATGCGCGCGTGATCGTGTTCGACGAGCCGACGGCCAGCCTGACGCCGGAAGAAATCCAGCATCTCTTTCATCTTCTGAACAGTTTGCGTGCGAAGGGCGTCGGCGTCATCTTCATCTCGCACGCGCTGGAGGAAGCGCTGAAGATTGCCGACCGGATCACGATCCTGCGCGACGGAAAGCTGGTGCATACCGGGCCCGCGAGCGAACTTGATCGCCCGAAAATCGTCCGGATGATGGTGGGCCGCGACGTGGCCAGCAGCCACTACGCGGCCGCCGAAATCGCCGGTGACGCGGCGCTTCCAGCGGCGCCGGCCGAAACGTCGGCCGAGCGCAAGCGCGTGCTAGCCGTCGAGAACGTAACGATGGGCAATGTCGTCAAGAACATGTCGTTCTCGGTCTATGAGGGTGAGGTAGTCGGCATCGCGGGTCTCGTCGGTTCCGGCAGAACCGAAATTGCCCACATCA
>NZ_BADD01000752.1 GCF_000333455.1 Rhodopseudomonas sp. B29 | reverse complement strand
GTGTTCGGACGCGAGACGTAGCAGCGACTCGCGAACCGGCGTCACGCTGATGCCGAGTTCATCCGCGACTTGCCGTGCGACCAGCTTCTGCCCCGGCTTCAGACGACTCCGCATCAAAGAATCTCGGATCGCCGCATAGGCCTGCTGGCTCACGCTCTCCTTCGAGATCGGGCGGCCGAAGGGGTGGGACTGAAGGTCCCCGTCCGACGGCCTGCGAATGGTTATTGACATGCTCGGAACCTTATGATGTTTTTGTTATAACAAATAATATGCAACTAACAAGAGTGGCTGGGCGAGAGCTGCAGGCACAGAGGGCAAACTGCCCCGTGAGGAAACGCCGTTCGCGCGACTGATCGTTCGAGCGCTCGGCCAAAGGACCAGGAGGGGAACGTGTCCAGCGAAGCGTTGGCCGGCGGACGCCGTCGTGCGCCTTTCAAGCCAAGTCAGTCGTTGATCGTTCTCGGCGTGACTCTCGCGCTGTTCGTCGTGCTCAGCGCCGCGCTTCCCGGGTTCGTCACGCTCGGCAATTTGTTTACCTTGGCCCGCAACATCTCGATTCTCGGCATCCTGGCGCTCGGCATGGCCGTCGTTGTGATCGGCCGGGGTATCGATCTGTCACAAATCGCGACGCTCGCCTGTTCGAGTGCGATCGCGGTTACCCTGATCAACGGCGGCTGGCCGCCGGCCGCAGCTATCGCCTTCGGTCTCGTACTCGCCATCCTGATCGGCGTCATGAACGGCTATTTCGTCTCCGTGATCGAAATTCCGCCGCTCTTCACGACGCTCGCATCCGGTCTGCTGGTGCTCGGGCTCACCCGCGCGCTGGTGGTCCCGCACTACCAGGTGTTCCTGCAGCCGGGGCACGAGTTCTTGCTCATGCTCGGCGGAACGGTACTGGGCGGCGTACCGGTGCCGCTGATCGCCTTCGCGATCTGCGCGCTGTTGCTGCATCTGTTCCTGTCGCGCACGGTGATCGGGCGCTTCATCTACGCGCACGGCGACAACGCCCAGGCCGCGCGGATGTCCGGTATCGCGACGCGTCCTCTCACCATGATTGAATACGCGCTGTCCGCGACCATCGGCTATGTCGGTGGCATCATCATGGTCGGATCGACCTCGCTGATGCACCTGCAGGTCGTCGAATCCACAATGATCTTCGACGTCATCCTGGTCGTCGTCCTCGGCGGCATCAGCCTCGTCGGCGGCCGTGGGAACGTACTCAGCGTGATTGCCGGAACGCTTTTGATCGGCGTGCTGCTGAACGCGATGACGATCATGAATCTCGATATCCAGACCCAGGACATCATCAAGGGCGCGGTGCTTCTGCTGGCGATCGTTCTCGACAGCTACATTCATCCGCGCGACGAAGAGACGGCCAAACAGGGCGATTAGTGCCGCCCGATCCAGACAAAAATGACAGCACCGGGAGGACGACAATGATCAGAAAGAACGGCGAACACGGGCGCCTGCGCCCAGGAATGCTCGCGTTGGCGGCGGCCGCGATGATGTTCGGCAGCAGCCATGCAAGCGCTGCCGATCCACGCGCCGAACTGCTTCAGAAATTCGAGAAAGCGGTGAAGGGCAAGACCGTCGCCTGGGTGCCGGTGTGGATGGGCGTTCTCGAGGGCGAGTGGACTCGCGTGATGAAAGCCCACTTCGACGATTACGGGAATCAGATGGTGACGCGCGATCCGAACATGAAGTCGGACGTGCAACTGCAGGCGGTATCGTCTCTCATCAACGAGAAGCCGGATGTGCTTATCGTGCAGAATCCGACGACGACTCTGCTGGCGCGCGAGCTGAAGCGGGCGATGGA
>NZ_BADD01000753.1 GCF_000333455.1 Rhodopseudomonas sp. B29 | reverse complement strand
CGTGCCATACCATCGAACCTCCGAGAGGTTCAGTCGGCAAGCAGGGCCATCAAATAAGGCCGCGGATAGATGCCTCTGTTGTGTCCGTCTGAAAATGCGATGTTGATGCCGTAACCGAGGTCCTGGACCGCGATAATCCCGATGCCGGGAAAAGACGCCGGAAATCGACCGTCGAAACGTGCGCGCTTGCAATGGGCGCATTTGCACGCGAAGCGTAGCTTCTCCGCGCTCAGCACGGCGGAGCCGCCGGTCGCGTTCAGCCTCAGCGAGGCCAGATCGTCGCCGACTTCGTAGTCGGCCGTCGCCGCTGCAATCATGCCGTCTCCTGACGTTGCCGAACGGCAAGGCTAGGAGCGTCACGGCGCGCGCCATAGCAACAAATTGCCTTCATCGGCAGAAAAGCAGAATGATTTCGCCGCTGACGCGATCCCTGCGGAAGTTTTGCAACTAATTGACTTCGAGTGCGGAATCGCCGTTGCGATGCAGCACGATGTTGGCGACATCGTCATCACCAGACGCGGCAAAGTGCCTGCGCAAGTGGAGATGACGATGAGCGCATTCCAGACCGAAACGGTCTTGTCGGTGCAGCATTGGACCGACTCGTTGTTCAGTTTCACCGCGACCCGCGATCCGGGTTTCCGGTTCCAGAGTGGCCAGTTCGCGATGATCGGCCTCGAAGTCGACGGCCGCCCGCTGATGCGCGCCTACAGTATGGCGAGCGCCAATCACGAGGAAGAGCTCGAGTTCTTCAGCATCAAAGTGCCGGACGGACCGCTGACGTCGCGGCTGCAGAAGATCAAAGAGGGCGACCGCATTCTGGTCGGCCGCAAGGCGACCGGAACCCTGATCGCCGGCAATCTCCTGCCGGGCAAACGCTTGTTGCTGCTCTCGACTGGCACCGGGCTGGCGCCGTTCGCCAGCCTGATCAAGGACCCGGAGATCTATGAGAACTACGAGACCATCGTGCTGGCCCATGGCTGCCGCCAGGTTTCGGAACTCGCCTACGGCGAACGGCTGGTCGAGAAGCTGCGGGACCACGAGTTTTTCGGGCCGCTGGTGTCCGATAAGCTGCATTACTACCCGAGCGTGACCCGTGAGCCGTTCCGCAACCGCGGCCGCATCACCGATCTGATCGCCTCCGGCCAGCTGTTCGAGGACATCGGCCAGTCGCTGCTCGATCGTGACACCGACCGGGTGATGATGTGCGGCAGCCCGGCGATGTTGGCCGAATTGCAGGACATGATGGCGGAACGCGGCTTCTCCGAGGGCAATCACAGCACGCCGGGGCACTTCGTCATCGAGAAGGCGTTCGTGGAACGCTGATCGGCCGCCGACAAATCGCGCTCCGGCGACAACTAATTGCTATCGCCGGGCGCGCGCCTGAACAACTCTGGTCCAAGCGGCGGTTCGCCGACGAACCAGGAGCGAGTGATGGCAATGGACGAGATCATCGACGGGCTTTCCGAGGTGTCTTGCGACGTGTTGGTGATCGGGGGCGGCACGGCCGGTCCGATGGCGGCCCTCAAGGCCAAGATGAAGAACCCAAAGGCGAACGTCGTTCTCCTGGAGAAGGCCAACGTCAAGCGCTCCGGCGCGATCTCGATGGGAATGGACGGGCTCAACAACGCCGTCATCCCCGGTTACGCGACGCCGGAGCAGTACACCAAGGAAATCACCATCGCCAACGACGGCATCGTCGATCAGAAGGCGGTCTATAAATACGCACAGAGCTGCTATTCGATCATCGAGGAGCTCGACAGCTTCGGCATCCGCTTTCTCAAGAACGAGAATGGCGACTACGCGGTGAAGAAGGTTCACCACATCGGTACCTATGTGCTGCCGATGCCGAACGGTGAGACCGTCAAGAAGGCGCTGTACCGCCAGCTGCGCCGCGCCCGCATCCTGATCTCCAACCGCTACATGGCGACGCGGCTGCTCAAGGGTGCCGACGGCCGCATCGCCGGCGTCGTCAGCGTCAACACCCGCACCGCCGAGTTCCTGGTGATCAAGGCCAAAGCGGTGATCCTGTGCACCGGAGCCGCCGGCCGGCTCGGCCTGCCGACCTCGGGCTACATGTTCGGCACCTACGAGAACGCCGCCAATTCGGGTGACGGCTATGCGATGGCCTATCACGCCGGGGCCGCGCTCGCCAATCTCGAGTGCTACCAGATTAATCCGCTGATCAAGGACTACAACGGCCCGGCCTGTGCCTATGTGGCGGGTCCGTTCGGCGCCTTCACGGCCAACAACGAGGATCGCCGCTTCATCGAGTGCGACTACTGGTCGGGTCAGATGATGCTGGAGTTCTACAACGAGTTGTTGTCCGGCAAGGGACCGGTGTTCCTGCAGCTCAAGCATCTGCACGACAAGACCATCGAGGAGATCGAATCGACGCTGCACAAGGTCGAGCGGCCGACTCGCGGTCTGTTCCAGCAGGGCAGGGGTGTGGACTACCGGAAAGAGTCGATCGAGATGCACATCTCGGAGATCGGCCTGTGCTCCGGTCACAGCGCCTCCGGCGTGTTCGTCGACGACAACGCCCGCACCACGGTGCCGGGCCTCTACGCCGCCGGCGACATGGCCAGTGTGCCGCACAACTACATGCTCGGCGCCTTCACCAACGGCTCGTTCGCCGGCCTCGACGCCATGGAGTTCGCCGACAACCACGACTTCGCCGAACTCGACGCCGGCGAGATCGCGCGTGAGCGCGACCGCGTGCTGGCGCCGACCAAGCGCGAGGACGGCATTCCGCCGAACCAGGTCGAGTACAAGACGCGGCGGCTGGTCAACGACTATCTGCAGCCGCCAAAGGTGACCCGCAAATATGAGCTCGGCATGCGCCGGCTCGCCGAAGTGCGCGACGACATGGAGCAGCGCATGATGGCGCGCAACTCGCACGAGCTGCTGCGCGCGCTCGAAGTCGCCTCGATCATGGACTGCGCCGACATGGCGGCGCACGCCTCGATGTTCCGCGAGGAGAGCCGCTGGGGCCTGTATCACTGGCGCACCGACTTCCCCGAGAAGGACGACGCCAACTGGTTCTGCCACACGCTGCTGAGCAAGCAGAACGGCCGGATGACCAGCGAGAAGCGCGCGGTCGAGCCCTATGTGGTGCCGATCGCCGACGACGAGAAGGACCTCTACGACAAGCAGCGTGTCCGGGCCACCGCCTGACGGCCGACAGAAGGAGATCGACAATGCCTCTCGCGACTTATCAGACTTCTGTCCCCGTCGTTGTCGACGACGCCAAATGCATCGCCGACAAGGGCTGCACGGTGTGCGTGGACGTTTGTCCGCTCGACGTGCTGCGGATCAGTGACATGACCGGCAAGGCCTACATGGCCTATGACGAGTGCTGGTATTGCATGCCCTGCGAAGCCGACTGCCCGACCGGCGCCGTCACCGTCAACATCCCGTATCTGCTGAGGTGATCATGAGCAGTCCGTTCGAATCCTACGACGATCTCGACGACGCCGACGAGCGCCTGCAGGCCGCCGATCCGGCCGAGCGGCGCGTCGCGATCATCGCGCTCGGCCACTCCGGCGATCCCGCTGCGGTCGGCCATTTGGCGAATCTGGTAGCCGATCCCGACGCCGGCGTGCGCCAGCAGGTGGCGATGGCGCTGGGTGAGTTCGATGGTCTGGAAGCCGCGGCGGCTTTGGTGAAGCTGCTGGTCGATCCGGAGCGTATCGTCGCAGCGGCGGCCGCGGACAGTCTCGCGGAGTTCAAGGATCCGGCTTCGGCCGATGCCATTCTGCCGCTGGTCAGCCACCCGCATGCCTTCGTGCGGACGGGTGCGCTACGCGCGCTGAAGGAGTTGCGCCGTAAGGACACGCTCAAGCCGGCGCTCGAAGCGCTGCAAGACCCGGACGCTGCGGTTCGCGCCCAGGCGATCGGCGTCATAGGCTTCCTCAAGCTCGAGGAATCGATCCCGGCGCTGACGGCAGTGATCCACGATGCCGATCCGCACGTGCGGCGTGCCGCCGTCAGCGCGCTGGCGTTCTCGCATCTGAAGATCGCCGCCGAGACGATTATCAAGGCGCTCGGCGATGCTGATTGGATGGTGCGCGAGATGGCGGCGGAGACGCTGGGGCTCAACACCCACGGCAGCATCGCCGCCGATCAGCTGATTGCTTGCCTTGCCGACGAGTACTGGCAGGTGCGGCTCAAGGCGATCCGCAGCCTGGGGCGGATGAAGATCGGCCATGCCGTGCGCGCGATCGGCCAAAGCGTCACCCACGAGCACGCCAACCTGCGCAGGAAGCCGCCGCAGCGCTCGGCGAGATCGCTTCGCCTGAGGGCGAGCCGTTCCTCGCCGTGATCGCCGACGATCTCGATCCCGACGTGCGCAAGAACGCGCGGTGGGCTCTGCAACAGATCGCGGCCAGCAAAGCGCGCAGCGGCGCATGAGCCGCTGCGACGGTTAGTTGCCTCTGCGGAGGGAGCCGAGCTTAGTGATTGAGCGGGCGTGGCCGCGCCGGAATGACGGCAGGGCCGTGCTGCAGGCCCTCGGGCGCAATGCCGACGCTGCCGGAGATCGGGCGCGCTGCGGCCGATATGTCGATCGACAGTTTGCGGTCCTGGGCTTCGGTGATTGCCGGAGAAAGGCCGCCCTCGGCGCGATCCGAGGCGCGGATCGGCACCATCGCCCGGATCGGGGCCTGCTCGCGCTCGGGGATGCTGAACAGCGTCTCGGCCGGCACCGGCAGTGTCAGCCGGTTGTCGGCGGACTCAGCCGGCAACAGGCGCGGCCAGGGCGCCGGCATCGGCACTGGGACTTCGCCGCGAGCCAGCCGCCGCTGAGCCGGCGCTCTGGGCAGCAACCGCTCGGTGTCGACGCCGAGGTCGGTCTGCGACGGGCCGGGCAGCATTTCGGCCTTGTCGAAGACGAAGCTCGGCACCTTCGGCCAGCGCGACAGCGCAACTTCTTCGGAGATCGGGTGCAGCTTCCACTGCTGCGGCTCGGTCGGCGTCTTCGGCCGGTCGGGCGTCGCCGGCACGACGTGAACGATGTGATAGCCGCCGGCTTTCAGCGCCGCGAGGATTCGGGGCAGGGCCTGGACCGTCCGCTCGTGGATGTCATGCAGCAGCAGGATGCCCTTGCCCTTGGCGGCGATCCGGCTCATCGCCAGCTTGAACACCTGGTCCGACGAGATCGGACGCCAGTCGTCGGCCGGGAAGTCGGCGCTCCAGGCCTGGATGCCTTGGCTCGCCAAATAATCCTCGACCGCGCGGGCGCGCAGCAGGCCGGGAATGCGGAAGAACGGCGCCAGCGCCGACTTGTCGCCGTTCAGCGCCGCCAGCGTCGAGGCAATACCCTGATCGACTTCCTGCTTGGCCTGGTCCTCGCTCATGCGGTTGAAGCTGAGCGGGTGGTTCTGGCTATGGGTGCCGATGGTGTGGCCGGCGTCGCGCAGCTTGCGGACGCCCTCCGGATAGGACTGCGCCATCCGGCCGATGATGAAGAACGTCGCCTTGACGCAATCCTTGGCCAGGATGTCCAGTACCTGGTTGCTGTATTTCGGCAGCGGACCGTCGTCGAAGGTCAGCACGACCTCGTGGTCCTTCAGCGGCAGCGTTTCGGAATATTGCATGGTGCCGATGCGCGGGTGCTCGCGCGGGTCGACGACCAGCGTGCGCGAGGTGCCGAGAGCATTGGGATTGCCCGGGCAGCTCTGGGCCGCAGCGGTGCTGATGCCGGACGCCAAAGCCGCGACCGTGCAAAGCGCGCCGAGCAGGGTGCGGCCGCGAAGGCTGTCAAAGGAACAGTCGGACAAGGAAATCACACCGCCTCACGCATCTTGAACGGCTCGAGCCGCAGCACCGGTCCGTCAAAATACCGGGATTGGCATGAACGCTGACTTAACCGTGCGGCCGGGGCGTGTCTGTAGCTGCTGCGCCGCAGCATCCCAGCTACGCGCTGGGATCATTGCACAACAGTCGGCGTTCCCGCGACCGTGGGTTCAGGATTGGCGGGGACGACGTGGACCACGCGGTAGTTATTCTCGCGCAGCCATTTCAGGAACGCCGGCATCATGTTCGCGGTATGGTGGTGCGGGTCGTGAAATAGGATGATGCCGCGGCCGGTGACCTTGAGGCGGTCGGTGATCAGCTTGAGTTCCTGTTCCGGCGTCATCGGCAGCCAGTCGCTGGCCCACAGATCGGCGCCGAACACGACGATGCCGCGCTTCTGCAGATCGTCGAGCAGCGCCGGCGTCGACTCGAAATAGGGGAAGCGGAAGAACGGCGTCGACGGTACGTCGGTGGCTTCGCCGTGCAGTGCCTTCTCGTCGGCTGCGATACCGCGGTCGATCTCGGCCAGCGCATCCTGGTAGCTGAGCTGATTGAGATGTTTGTGCGTGTAGGTGTGGTGGCCGACGGTGTGGCCCTCGGCCACGATCCGCCGCACCAGTGCGGCCTGCGACGAGGCAGGCTTGCCGACCAGGAAGAACGTCGCAAGGACGCATTCATTGGCCAGCGCCTCGAGCACTTTCGGCGTCGTCGCCGCGGGACCGTCGTCGAACGTCAGCACGACCTCGTGATCCTGCAGCGGCAGCGTCTGCGGAAAGCTCTTCAGCCCGACGCGCGGCGTCGTCTTGGCGTCCACCACCAGCGTGCGCGAAGTGCCTAGTACGCCGGCACGGGGACAACTTGTCGCGTGGGTTTGCGAGGATGAGGCCTGGGCTGAATGGGCGTGCGAAAACAGCGCAGTCAGAGCCAGCAGCGCGGCTGTCCTGGCCCTCGGCGGGATGCCAAGGCCTCGCCGCCATCGAGATCGTTTGCCACTTACGATTGTCATTGCGCTGAGCATCACCGATTGGGTATTGCGGGGCCATTCGTCCGCCGACAGACGGTGCATCTTGCCCGACGGCGCGCGAATCCTGCAACCGATAAAACCCGCGGAGTGCGCCATGACCGATGATATCGAAGCGGTCGTGCGGCCTGTGGACGTCGCCTCGGCCCAGCCGCCGATGCGTGATGAGGATGGCAAGATTCGCCCCGATTTCATCGCGGCGATCTCGGCGGCCATCGGCCGCGAGGATGCCGGCCTGCTGCGCGAGATCGTCTCGGAACTGCACGAGGCCGACCTCGGCGATCTGATCGAGGCGCTCAATTCCGACGAACGCGTGCGGCTGGTTGAACTGACCGGCACCGACTTCGACTTCTCTGCGCTCAACGAAGTCGACGACACTGTCCGCGAAGAGATCCTCGAAGAGCTCGAGCCCGAGACCGTCGCCGAAGGCGTCCGCGAGCTCGACTCCGACGATGCCGTGGAACTGCTCGAGGCGCTGGACGAGGAGGATCAGGACGAGATCCTCGACAAGCTGCCGCCGTCCGAACGCGACGCGATCGAACGCAGCCTCGACTACCCCGACAACTCCGCCGGCCGGCGGATGCAGACCGAATTCATCGCCGTGCCGCGCGACTGGAACGTCGGCGAGGCGATCGATTTCATGCGCGACGCTCCCGACCTGCCGGACCGCTTCTACGAGATCTACGTGGTCGACGGCGTCAATCATTGGCAAGGCGCGGTGGCGCTCGACGTACTCCTGCGTTCGCACCGCGATGTGCCGCTGACCGACCTGGTCGACGAGGACCGCCGCAAGGTGTCGGTGCTCGAAGATCAGGAGGAAGTCGCGCGGCTTTTCGGCAAGTACAATCTCGTCGCGGCTCCCGTCGTCGATGAAGCCGATCGGCTGGTCGGCGTCATCACCATCGACGACGTCGTCGACGTCATCGAGGAAGAAGCGGACGAGGACCTCAAGGCGCTGGGCGGCGTCACCAGCGACGAAGAACTCTCCGACCGGGTGTGGACGATCGCGCGCGCCCGTTTCAACTGGCTGCTGGATCATCTGGCGACCGCCTTCCTGGCGTCGTCCGTGCTCGGCCTGTTCGAAGGCCAGTTGCAGCAGATGGTGGCGCTGGCCGTGCTTGTTACCAATCGTCGCCAGCCAGGGTGGCAACGCCGCGACCCATACCATGACGGTGGCGGTGCGGGCCCCTGGCCACCCGCGAACTCGGGCCGTGGAATGCGATCCGCGTGGTTTCGCGCGGAGGCGCTGGTCGGACTCGTCAACGGCATTGGTTCGCGGTGATCACCGGAGTGGCCGCCTATGCCTGGTTCCGCATCCCCGGCCTCGGCGTCGTCATCGGCCTCGCGATGGTCTGCAATCTGGTCGCCGGCGCGTTGGGGGGATCCTGATCCCCATCGCTCTGGAACGCTTCCGGGCCGATCCGGCAGTCGCTTCCGGCACTTTCGTCACCACGGTGACGGACGTCGTCGGGTTCTTCTCCTTCCTCGGCATCGCCACGCTGTGGTTCGGACTGAAGTAATCAGCGCCTTCCTGGAAACCATTTGCTAAGCCCCGCAATCGCCCGTCATTGGCAGCGGGCGCAACTCGCGACATACTTCTCGCGCTGATTCTCGTTTTTCGCGTCGACTGCCGGGCGGTCCACATGCTGTTCGTCGAGGCGCATGGCGCCAAAATTCCTGCGATCGGACTCGGCACCTGGGAGCTGAGCGGCAACTCCTGCGCCCGGGTGGTCGAGCAGGCGCTGCGGCTCGGTTATCGCCACATCGACACCGCACAAATCTACGAGAACGAGCGCGATGTCGGCGAGGGACTACGCAGCTCTCACATCCGGCGCAGCGAAGTATTCGTCACCACCAAGGTCTGGACCACGCATTTCGCGCCCAACGACCTGCTGCGCTCCGCCAAAGAAAGCCTGGTCAAGCTGAGGCTGTCCGAAGTCGACCTGTTGCTGCTGCATTGGCCGAACCCGCACGTGCCGCTGGCGGAAACACTGGGTGCGCTGGCCCATGCGCGCGAACTCGGCATCACGAGGCATATCGGGGTCTCGAATTTCACCGTGGCGCTGCTCGGGCAGGCTGTTGCCGCTTGCCCGGCCCCGATCGTCTGCAATCAGGTCGAGTATCACCCGTTTCTCGATCAGACCAAGGTGAAGGCTGCCTGCGCCGCACACGGCGTCGCGATGGTCGCCTACAGCCCGATCGCCAAGGGCCAGGCCAAGAAGGACGAAGTGCTGACCAAGATCGGCGCCGCCCATGGCAAGACCGCCGCGCAAGTCTGCCTGCGTTGGCTGGTGCAGCAGAACGTCGCCGCCATTCCGCGCACCTCGCGGATCGAGCGGCTGTCGCAGAACATCGACGTGTTCGACTTCACCCTCAACGACGCCGAAATGAGCCGAATCTCGGCGCTCGCCAGCCCCAAGGGCCGGTTGGTGAACATGGCCACGGCGCCGGAGTGGGATTAGGTACGCCGGCCAAATTGCAGCTTCGTTGGGGCCAATAATAAGCGCGTGACGATTCTCAACCCGTCATGGCCGGCACGAGTGTATGGCCCGGACACATGGGTAACAGGTGTTCGGAGACATAGGTCACGGTTTCATTTAGCCGATTTGTGCAGGTCGATGCATGCGATTTTGTGGGCACCGAAGAAGACGCCGAAGGTGCCATCGGTGGCGGTTGGTCTGATCGCTAGCAGCTCGCCACGGAAGGCTTCGGGAGCGCTGAAGCGGCGATTTGCGAAGCGGAAGTCGGCTTTGAGTTTGCTGGCGCGGCGTACAATCGTGCCCTCTTCGTATTCGACTTCGGGCAGCTTGTTTGGCATCGAGCGTTCGCTCGGTCGATAACGGCTCGCCGGCACATCGTAGTCGATCGCCTGGTGTGGCCCGCTCAGTATTGTAGACCTCGCGCCAGCGGTCGAATGCCCCCTGGATTTGCCCGCAGGCTCGAGAACGTCACCATGGCCAGC
>NZ_BADD01000754.1 GCF_000333455.1 Rhodopseudomonas sp. B29 | reverse complement strand
AACACGTAGGCGACGTTGATCTTCTTGCCCTTGGCCTTGAAGTCCGCATAGGCCCCGAGCGTGCAGGCGGCGCTGCTGAACGGCATGATGCCTTCGCCGTCGACCCAGACCTCACCGGCCTTGCGCGGCTCGGTGATCGGCTTGTTGCAGAACTTGTCCTGGCCGGAGATCTCGTAGTTGGCGGTGGAGGCGAGCTCCTTGTCGTAGTCGAGATGCAGCTCGGCATAGGCCTTGCGGATGTAGCTGTCGTCGACCCAGCCCTTCGGGTCGAATTCCTTCATACGCCCGAGGCTCTGCAGCACCTTGACGTCGGTCGCTGCGGCGTCGATCAGCGCCGGCTTGATGGTCGGATCGGTGGTCATGTTGCCGCCGGGACCCATGAAGATGTAGACGACTTCCTTGTTGATGCCGGTCCATTCCTGGATCTTCTCGGCCGCGGCCTTGGGATCATCGCGCAGCCATTTGTTGGCGGCGACGATTGCCTTGATGTAGGCGACGACGATCTCGGGATATTTTTCGGCGAAGTCGGTGCGGACCACGACGCCGTGGAACGTCGGCAGATTGGTCTCGACGCCGTCGAAGATCTTGCGCGCATAGCCGCGGAACGGCAGCAGTTCGGCGAACGGCACGAAGTCGGCGTGAGCGTCGATCTTCTTTTCCTGCAGATTGGTCGAGCCGACTTCCGGCGTCTGGCTGACGAGCTGGAAGAAGTCCGCCGGATAGCCGCGGTCCTGCAGCGCCTTCAGCACCATGCCGTGGGCAGCCGAGCCGAACGGCACGCTGACCAGCTTGCCCTTGAGATCGGACAGTTCGTAGTAGGGCGAATCCTTGTGAACGACGATGCCGTTGCCGGAGCCGGCGAGGCTGTAGGCGGCGATCGCAATCAGCCGGCTCTTGCTCTCGGGATTATGGCAAAGGTGAAGCCGTTCACGATCAGCGGATAGTCGCCCATCATGCCGAACTGCAGCTTGTTCGCCATCATGCCGTTCGTGACGGGCGGGCCGGAGGTGAAGTTCTGCCAGTCGATCTCGTACTTGACGCCGGCATATTTGCCGTCGGTCGGCAGATACTTCTCCAGGAGATGCAGCTGCCGGATGATGGTTCCTGCAGTCGCCGTGTTGGTCGTCGTATCCTGGGTGCCGATGCCGATCGTGATCGTCTCGGCCGAGACAGGCTGGACCGACATCCAGCCCAGGCAGGTGACCGATAAGAGAAGTGCGTGAAGGTGGCGGACCATTCTCATCCCCGTTCGCTTGGGTTGGCTGACCTCGCCATGATTGGTAGCTGCGTGTGCCAGCGCAAATCCGGACTGGGCCGACGGGTGGATTAGTTGCCGCTAAAACTCAATTGCGCGCTCCTTGGGCAATTTCGCTCCTGATAGCCATTTGCGTGGGCAGGCCTCAATCGGCGGCGTGGCCGCGCATCTCTTCGAGGATGTCCGGCCGGCAAACCACAATCTGCGAGCGCCGGGTCTGGACGATGTTTTTCTCCTGCATGCGCCGCAGGCTGATCGTCACCCATTGCCGCGTGGCGCCGACCAGATGGGCGATGTCGGCGTGGGTGAAGGCCACGGCAATCACCTTGCCGTCGGCGTCATCGACGCCGTACAGCTCGACGAGCTGCAGCAGCAGATGCGCGAGCCGTTGGGTGATCGAGCGCGTGCCCAGAATCTGCGCGAGCGCCGAATAACACTTGCCCTTGAAGCTCAGCCCCTCGATCACGCCGATGGCGAGATTCGGGATCTCGGCAACCAGCGACCGCAGCTCCTTGCCGGGCAGATGCACCACGCTGGCATTCGTGGCGGCGACGCCGGACCATTGATGGACGCCGGTGTCGAACACTTCCGGGCCGCCGACGAAATTGCCGATGTGCCAATAGGCCAGCGTAATCTCCCGGCCTTGCGGCGAGGTATAGAACACGCGGATGCGGCCGCTTTCGATCAGGTAGATGCCGTCATGACGTGCACCCTGGCTGAACAGAGTCTGGCCGCGATTGAGCACACGCCGGCGGCCCTGCGCGAGGACCTGCTCGCGCTCGCGGAGCGTGAGGCGCTCGATCAGCGACGGTGGTCCCGCCGGTTGCTGGCTCTCCGTCAGAAGCAGCGAGCGAGCCGTTTCGGCGCGGGCGGGGGTCAAACCCAAGACATATCGACGGTCGTTTTTGCTG
>NZ_BADD01000755.1 GCF_000333455.1 Rhodopseudomonas sp. B29 | reverse complement strand
CGCGCCTGCAGGTCTACTCGATCGCGAACGGATCATCGCCACCGCCGGCTTTAACCGCTGGCTAGTAACGCCGGCTGCGCTGTGCATTCATCTGTGCATCGGCATGGCCTACGGGTTCAGCGTGTTCTGGCTGCCGCTGTCGCGCGCAGTCGGGCTCACGGCGCCCAAGGTTTGCGCCAACATGACGCTCGCCCAGGAGCTATTCACCACGACCTGCGACTGGCGCGTCTCCAGCATGGGCTGGATGTACACATTGTTCTTCGTCATCCTCGGCGTCTCGGCCGCGCTGTGGGGCGGCTGGCTGGAACGCGCCGGCCCGCGCAAGGCCGGCTTCGTCGCAGCTTTGTGCTGGTCCGGCGGACTCGTGCTCGGCGCCATCGGCATCTACACACATCAGCTCTGGCTGCTCTGGCTCGGCTCCGGCGTGATCGGCGGCATCGGGCTCGGCATCGGCTACATCTCGCCGGTGTCGACGCTGGTGAAGTGGTTCCCGGATCGCCGCGGCATGGCGACCGGCATGGCCATCATGGGCTTCGGCGGCGGGGCCATGATCGGCGCCCCGCTCGCCAACATGCTGATGAACTATTTCCGCACCCCAAGCGACGTCGGCGTGTGGCAGACCTTTTTGGTGATGGGTCTGATCTACTTCGTGTTCATGACCATCGGCGCCTTCGCCTATCGGATCGCGCCGCCGAACTGGCGGCCCGACGGCTTCACGCCGACCGCGAAGGCCAACACGATGATCACCGAGCATCACGTGCATCTCGACAACGCTCACAAGACCAAGCAGTTCTGGCTGATCTGGGCGGTGTTGACGCTGAACGTATCGGCCGGCATCGGCGTCATCGGCATGGCGTCGCCGATGCTGCAGGAGATCTTCGCCGGCAAGCTGATCGGCCTGCCCGACCTGACCTTCAGCCAGCTCTCGGTGGCGCAGAAGACCCAGATCGCCGGCATCGCGGCCGGTTTCGCCGGCCTTCTGTCGCTGTTCAACATCGCCGGCCGGTTCTTCTGGGCGTCGCTGTCGGATCACATCGGCCGCAAGAACACGTACTACTGCTTCTTCCTGATCGGCATCGTGCTGTACGCTCT
>NZ_BADD01000756.1 GCF_000333455.1 Rhodopseudomonas sp. B29 | reverse complement strand
TCATCTGATGCATTCTCGTCGCGCCTATATGCGAAAGCGCGCGGGCTTTGGCCAGTCACGCAGCCACAACAGAGCCATCAACGGGCCGCAATGACAGGGCAGGACGCCGCTCGACCCGCAGGGAATAAGGGTCCCGAACCGCATTGGGCCGCTACGCCAGGGAGAGATTGCCTATGAAATGCCCCCGACCGCATCGCCTCGCCCGGCTCGGGCTGATCGCGGCCGTCGCGACGAGCCTCGGCATCGCCGGCTCATCGGCGCAAACCACGTCCGACAAGCCCGCCGAGACGGCAGCGCCGGCCGCAAGCCAGCCCGCCGCCCCGACGCCGGCTCCCGCCCCAACATCTTCGGTGACGCCGGCCGCTCCCGCCGCTCCGGATGCAGCCGCGACGCCGGCGCCGGCAACACCGCCCGCCACGTCCGCCTCACCAGCCCCTGCAGCAACTCCGGCCCCCGCGACTCCGCCAGCCACCACGGCGTCTCCTGCACCGCCGGCCGCGCCGGCGCCGGTGCAGAGCGCCGATCCGTTTGGCGAGGAGACGACGCTGACGGCAAAGCCGGTGCTGATCCTCAAGGGCAAGGCCGACTGGGACAACGCCTTCGACACGCTGATGGAGTCGTTCCGCACCCTCAGCGGCTGGCTCGCCAAGCAGGGCGTGACGCCGAACGGCAATCCGATGATCGTCTACACCTCGACGGACGATAACGGCTTCACTTTCCAGGCGGAATATCCGGTGCCCGAAGCGCCGAAGGCGCTCGGCAAGAACATGAGCATGGGCCAGTCGCCGGACGGCAAGGCGCTCAAGTTCGTGCACCGCGGCTCCTACGACAACATGGACAACACCTACGAGGCGATCACCAACTACCTCGACGACAAGAAGATCGAGGCCAAGGACACCTTCATCGAGGAATACGTGACGGACCCGCTCAAGACTACCGAAGACAAGCTCGTCACCAACGTCTTTGTGCCGATGAAATGACGGTGGTATCCATGGTTCGAAATCTGCTGGCCGCCAGCACTCTCGTCGTCGCCGCGCTGATCGGCGCACCGCTGCACGCGCAGCAACCACCGTCCTCGCCGCCGAGCTTCCGGCCCGCCGTGACTGTGGTTGGCGAGGCGCAGGTCAATGTCGCGCCCGACATGGCACGGATCGAGGCCGGCGTTTCCAACATGGCGCGCACCGCCAAGGCGGCGTCCGAGGCCAACAATCTGGCGATGGGCAAGGTGCTGCTGGAGCTGAAATCCGCCGGCAGCGACCCGAAGGACATCCAGACCTCGCAGCTGTCGCTGCAACCGCAATACG
>NZ_BADD01000757.1 GCF_000333455.1 Rhodopseudomonas sp. B29 | reverse complement strand
TATGGTCGATTTCGCGCGCTGAGGGCGCGGCTGCGTGAGCTCGAGGCCCGCGGCACCGTGCGGCGCTCCGGCCGCGCCGCCACCGACATGTGATGCGCCGATGACCGAACTGCACGATACCGACTCCGCTCCGAAGCGCCGGTCCTGGCTGGTGGTGCTGCCTGTCCTGGTGTTCGCCGCGCTGGCGGCGCTGTTCTGGCTGCGGCTCGGCGACACCGACGTATCCCGAATTCCCTCGGCGCTGATCGGCCGGCCGGCGCCCGCCACCGTGCTGCCGCCGCTCGAAGGCCTCTACGCTGCCGGCGCCCAGGTGCCGGGGCTGGACCCGGCACAGTTCAAGGGCAAGGTGAGCGTCGTCAACGTCTGGGCGTCGTGGTGCGTGCCGTGTCACGACGAAGCGCCACTGCTCACCAAGCTCAGCGACGACAAGCGCATCCAGGTCGTCGGCATCAACTACAAGGACAATCCCGATAACGCCCGCCGCTTCCTCGGCCGCTACGGCAATCCCTACGGCATCGTCGGCGTCGACGCCAACGGCCGCGGAGCCATCGAATGGGGCGTCTACGGCGTTCCGGAGACCTTCGTTGTCGGCCGCGACGGCAAAATCGCCTACAAGCTCGTTGGACCGATTACCGCCGACAATCTCGACAAGGTGCTGAAGCCCGAGATCGACAAGGCGCTGGCGGGCTCCTGAGCCCATAGTTATCCGCAGTATCACTCCAAGCACGGCGCGCCCCCTCTCCCGCCTGCGGGAGAGGGCTGGGGTGAGGGCGCCCCAGGCACTGAGTCAGTAAATCATGGATAGGCCAAGCGCCCTCACCCGTCCCGGCTTTGCTGCGCTACGCCGGGCCGACCTCTCCGGCGAGCGGGAGAGGTTACTCCGTGCCACGCGGACGCGGCGCCCTGAGAAATAATCAGCAGCATTTATTTGCGGTTCATTTGCCGGCCATGGACCCGCCATGAATCGGCGGCTAGCTTGGTTTCGTTACTAACAACGTCCTTGGAGGACACCCCGATGCGTACTTTGAAGCTGCGCTCCCTCACCCTCGCGCCGCTCGCGGCCGCTCTCGCCTTCGGCCTGCTGGCCGGCAATCCCGTGATGGCCCAGGGCACCCAGACCGCGCCGTCCGGCACCATGGCGCCGGCCCCAAAGACCGACAAGATGGCGCCCGCACCCAAGGCCGAATCCAAGATGGCGCCGGCCAAGTCCGAAAAGACAGAGCTGCTCGACATCAACTCGGCCACCGCCGAACAGCTCGACGCGCTGCCCGGCGTCGGCAAGGCCTACTCGGCGGCGATCATCAAGGGCCGCCCCTACAAGGGCAAGGACGAGCTTGTGCAAAAGAAGATCGTGCCGCAGAAGACCTACGACGGCATCAAGGACAAGATCATCGCCAAGCAGAAGTAAGCGCGGCGATCGCGCTACGCCAACGTGTCAATGTACTACGTCATGCCCGGGCTCGACCCGGGCATCCATCCCTTCACAACAAGATGGATTGCCGGGTCAAGCCCGGCAATGACGGCCTGGGGCAAGCGGCTTCACCGCCCCGACACGTCGCCCTCTTCCGCCGCGCTCTCGTCGAGCGTCGCCGGGGCGACCGCATGGCGGTTGGTCAGGGGGATCTGCATCAGCGCGAACAGCATGGTCAGCGGCACCATGCCGAACACCTTGAAATTGACCCAGAAGTCGGTCGACTGGGTGCGCCAGATGGCTTCGTTGAGCACCGCCATGGCAAAGAAGAACAGCGACCAGCGCAGCGTCAGCTTGCGCCAGCCTTCGGGCGTCAGGTTGAACACCTGATCGAACATGATGGCGATGAAGGAGCGGCCGAACAACAGGCCGCCGCCGAGCACGCCGCCGAACAGCGCATAGACGATGGTCGGCTTCATCTTGATGAAGGTCTCGTCGTGCAGCACCAGCGTCAGCGTGCCGAACACCAGCACCACGACGGCGGTGACCAGCGCCATGATCGGCACATGCTTGGTCACGACGTAGGAGGCGATGATCGCAGCAACCACCGCCACCATGAAGGCGCCGGTGGCGGCGAACAGATTGACCTTGGCGTTGACGACGAAGAACACCAGGAGCGGCCCGAGCTCGGTGGCGAGCTTGAACAGCGGATGCGGCTTGGTCTTCTCGATCACATCGCTCATGCGGCCTCCGTGCCGGCGATCGCCTTGGCGAAGTCGCGCGCGGTGAACGGCGCCAGATCGTCGACGCCCTCGCCGACGCCGATGAAGTGCACCGGAATCTTGTGCTTCTCGGCGATGGCGACCAGGATGCCGCCGCGCGCGGTGCCGTCGAGCTTGGTCATGACGAGGCCGGTGACGCCGGCTGTCGCCGTGAAGGCTTCGACCTGCGACAGGGCGTTCTGACCCACGGTCGCGTCGAGCACCAGCAGCACCGCATGCGGCGCCGAGGTGTCGACCTTCTTGATCACCCGCACCACCTTTTCGAGCTCGTTCATCAGTTCCTTGCGGTTCTGCAAGCGGCCGGCGGTGTCGATCAGCAGCACGTCGCGGCCCTGCTCCTTGGCGGCGGTCAGCGCATTGAAGGCGAGGCCGGCGGAGTCCGAGCCTTGCGCGCCGGCGATCACCGGCGTGCCGGTGCGATCGCCCCAGACCTTGAGCTGCTCGATCGCGGCGGCGCGGAACGTATCGCCCGCCGCCATCATCACCTTGCGGCCTTCGCCGGCAAAGCGCTGCGATAGCTTGCCGATGGTGGTGGTCTTGCCCGAGCCGTTGACGCCGACCACCAGGATGACGAACGGCTTCTGCGCAGCGTCGATCACCAGTGGCTGCGCCACCGGCGCCAGCACTTTCTCGACTTCGGCGGCGACGATCTCCTTGACGTCGGAGGCCGCGATCATCTTGTCGTAGCGGCCCTCGCCGACCGCCTCGGCGATGCGCGACGCCACCTCCGTGCCGAGATCGGCGCGCAGCAGCACGTCCTCGATCTCTTCGAGCATCGCCCGGTCGAGTTTGCGCTTGGAAATGAACTCGGTCAGCGCCGTGCCGATCGACGACGACGTGCGCTTCAGTCCGCTGGACAGCCGCCGCCACCAGCTCGGTTTATCGGTTTCCGGAGTGTCACTCATCAGGGCGCTGTGTTAGCGGTTTCGCGCCATGAACGAAAGCCGCCCCGATCAATTCGACGTTCCGGAACTGACGCCGGAAGAGATTCAGGCGCGCGTGCTGTATCGCGACGGCTTGATGCTGGTGATCGACAAGCCGCCCGGCCTGCCGGTCCATCGCGGCCCCAAGGGCGGTCCCAATCTGGAGTCGTCGTTCGAATTCCTGCGCTACGGCCTGCCGAGGCCGCCGGTGCTGGCGCATCGGCTCGACCGCGACACCTCGGGTTGCCTCGTGCTCGGCCGCCACCGCAAGGCGACCGCCACGCTTGGACTTTTGTTCAAGCACTCGCGGATTTCGAAGACCTATTGGGCCATCGTCGAAGGCGGCCCGGCGGAGGGCCAGGGCGAGATCGACCTGCCGATCGCCAAGCTCAACGCCGAACGCGGCTGGTGGCAGAAGGTCGATCCAAGCGGCCTGCCGTCCCTGACGAGATGGCGAGTGATGGGTCGCTCCTCCCCTCCCCCTTGCGGGGAGGGGTCGGGGGTGGGGGTCCACGACGGGACGCCATCCTCGGAGCACCCTCACCCCAACCCTCCCCCGCAAGCGGGGGAGGGAGCTCGCAGTGCTCGGAGCGAGGCTGATGATCTATCTCGAAGGCCGGGCGCCAAAACCAACGCGCTTCCGCCAACCCATCTCACTTGGCTGGCGTTGGAGCCCATCACCGGCCGCACCCACCAGCTTCGCGTCCACTGCGCCGCGATGGGCTGGCCGATCGTCGGCGACAACATCTACGGCAACGGCCCACGCTTCGGCGAACCGCGTCTGCATCTGCACGCGCGGGAGATCACCATTCCGCTATCGCGCAACAAGCCGCCGGTGGTGGTAACAGCGCCGCCGCCAGCGCACATGCATCCGCGGCTGCAGGCGTGTGGATCGACAGGCACGCCCTAACAAAAACCGCCTCTGCGGCCATCGTAGATTGCTCGCCTGAACGAGAGAGCTGCGAAGACAAGCGGCGCGGTCATCGTATCGGAAGCGTCTGCGACGCTCAATTCAGGTACAAGCAAAATCCGATTACGTACGATCCGCGCAAAGCAGCGCCACGTCAGACTGCACGCTTTGACGGCACAACCGCAACTAATCGGATGCTTGCAGCACTGACGATGGCGTCAGCGACAGCGCGTTCTTGATTGCGCCTCAACGAAAGCGGGAAATCACCGATCAGCACACGGATTAACCCGGCGGAAAGCTGCGTAGTTTCACAGAATTAGGCACATCTCTTCGATGCTATTAAGAGGACCTCAAGGCTGTAGACTACGAATGATAGGTCTTTGCAGATTTTCGACGTCCAACCCGTAGGCCGTTAATTACCGTCTAACTGACTCTTGGAACACTGCAGCCCGAACATACTGCGTACCACCACTTTCAAGAAGCAAGAAACGTGGACGCAATCAGAAGAAGCGATCAGTCACGAGGATATCCCAAGTGTCCGACTCTGCGGCAGCGGCAAGCCAAGGTTCATTGCTGGACGAACTCGAGCGCGCGATTCAGACCGGTTCAGCCGATCGCCGCCTCGAGACGTTGCGGCGGATCACCGATCTGTTCCTGGGCGGCAACAACAAGTTCAACGAAGATCAGATCGCGGTGTTCGATCAGGTCCTCGGCCATTTGATCCGGAAGATCGAAACAAGGGCTCTGGCCGAGCTGAGCGTTCGACTAGCTCCGATCGACAATGCGCCGTTGGAAACGATCAGAAATCTGGCGAGAAACGACGACATCGAAGTCGCCGGGCCCGTGCTGGCGGAATCCGCGCGTCTGACCACGAATGACCTCGTGGAGATTGCAAAGACCAAGGGACAGGCTCACCTGCTCGCCATTTCGGGACGCCCGACGCTGACGCACCCTGTGACCGACGTGCTGGTCGAACGCGGCAATACGGAAGTTTTCCACCGGCTGCTGAGCAACGAGACGTCGTCGATCTCGGCGGCCAGTTTTGCGGTGCTTGCCCGGGCTGCCGAGAACGATGAGTTGCTGGCCGAAAAGGCCGGCCGACGCATCGATATCCCGATCAAGCTTCTACGTGATCTGTTGTTGAAGGCAAAAGAAGCCGTTCGCGAGCGGCTGCTGTCGGTCATGCCGGAGAAAGTTCGGGACGAGGTCCAGAATGTCCTGAATTCGGTGGTCCGGGCCGTCGACAACGAGGTCTCCGTGCCGCGGGATTTTGCGGCTGCGCGAAAGTTCGTCGAACTCCTCAAGGAGAAAGGCGAACTCCATGAAAAGGACCTGCTGCGCTTCGCGAAGGCCCGGCAGTACGAAGAAACGGTTGCTGCGCTATCACTTTTGGCATCGACACCGATCGACATTCTCAAGCCACTGATGCAGAGCCCACGCTGTGATGGCCTGCTGGTGCCTTGCCGGGCCGCCGACTTGAGGTGGGAGACGGTCAGCGCGATCTTGCAGATGCGGTTCTCGGGGACCTCCATCTCGGCACCCGAGCTAGATCGGATCGGCCAGGAGTTCGCCAAGCTGTCCAAGGCCAGCGCGCAACGCATGCTCCGGTTCTGGAAAGTGCGGGAAAGCACCCAGGCGAGCGCCTAGAGCTTTTCCTTTCGACGCGCCTTCTTGTCGCGAACCGGACTTAACTTCGCTCGAAGACGCTCTCGCCTAAACGGTGAGCCGTGCGCCGTCGTGGCTGGCCATGATCAGCCGGCGAACCGTGCCGGGCATTTCGCCGTCGATCGAAACCGGCAGGAAATGTTCGGTGCGGCCCTGCACCGGGCTCTCGATCAGCACCGCGCGGGTTGCGCCGATCTCGGCCTGTAGGCGACGCGCCAGCGCCGTTTCTCCGGCTTCACGCAACCGCGCAGCTCGCTCGCGAATCACACGGCCGTCGAGCTGCGGCATCCGGGCCGCCGGCGTGCCGGGACGTTTCGAGTAGGGAAAAACGTGCAGGAAGGTCAGGCCGCAGTCCTCGACCAACGCGAGTGACTGCGCGAACATCTCTTCGGTCTCGGTCGGGAATCCTGCAATCAGATCGGCGCCGAGCGCGATATCCGGGCGTAGTCGGCGGACTTCGTCGCAGAAGCTGATCGCCTCCGCGCGGGAGTGCCGCCGCTTCATGCGCTTGAGAATCATGTCGTCGCCGGCCTGCAACGACAGATGCAGATGCGGCATCAGCCGTGGGTCGGTCAGGGCGTCGAGCAGATCGGGATCGGCCTCGATGCAGTCGAGCGAGGAGATGCGCAGCCGCTGCAGCTCAGGCACTTCGCGGAGGAGCGTCTTCACCAGCCCGCCGAGCTTGGGCTCATCCGGCAGGTCGGCGCCGTAGGAGGTGAGATCGACGCCGGTCAGCACGATCTCGGCGTGGCCGCGTTCGACCAACGTCCGCACCTGCGCCACCACCGCCTCCGGCACGACCGAGCGCGACGGCCCGCGGCCGTAGGGGATGATGCAGAAGGTGCAGCGATGGTCGCAGCCGTTCTGGACCTGAACGAACACCCGCGGCAGTCCGCTCTGGTAACCGTCGAGCAGATGCGGCGCCATCGCCCGCACCGCCATGATGTCGGCCACGGCGATCTTGGTATCAGCCCCATCAGCGCCGCCCAGAGCCGCGCGCGCTGCCTGCCAGGCGCTTTCGTGCAGCTTCTCGGCATTACCGATGACGCGGTCGACTTCCGGCATCGCGGCAAACTGCGCCGGCTCGATCTGCGCGGCGCAGCCGGTGACAACGACGCGCGCAGCAGGCCGCGTGCGCTTCAGCTTGCGGATCTGTTGGCGTGCCTGCGCGACCGCTTCACCCGTCACCGCGCAGCTGTTGACCACGATCGTATCGGCGAGCCCGGCGGCTTCGGCGCGGCGGCGGATCAGTTCGGATTCGACCGCGTTGAGGCGGCAGCCGAAGGTGACGACTTCGACCGCCATCAGGCCGGATTGGAATCGAGCGACGCCGCGAACAGCGACGGATCGAACCGGCCTTCGAATTCGAACTCGGCGCCGCCGGTCATCAGCACATGACCGTCGCTCTCGCGCCATTCGATCGTCAGCCTGCCGCCCGGCAGCGTCATCTCGACGACGCGATCGGTGCGCTTCAGCCGCGCGGCGGCGACGGCGGTCGCGCACGCCGCCGAGCCGCAGGCCTTGGTGAGCCCGGCGCCGCGCTCCCAGGTTCGCATGGTGATGTGCTGGCGATCGACGATATGAGCGAGCGTGATATTGGCCCGCTCCGGGAAGATCGGATGGTTTTCCAGGAGCGGCCCGAACCGGCCGAGATCGTAGGCATCGATGTCGTCGACCCAGAAGATCGCGTGCGGATTGCCCATCGAGACCACCGACGGCGTGTGCAGGATCGGCGCATCGATCGGGCCGATCTGCAGCTCGATGCCGCGGGTGTCGCGGAATTCTTCGGCCAGCGGAATGTCCTGCCAGCCGAACTTCGGCTCGCCCATATCGACGGTGAACAGTCCGTCGGCCGGGCCGCGCCAGCAATTCAAGAGGCCGGCGCGGGTCTCGAAGGTCAGGCCCTGCTGGTCGGTGCCGGCGAACATCTGCGAGGCGACGCAGCGCATGCCGTTGCCGCAGGCGCCGGATTCCGAGCCGTCATTGTTGTAGATGCGACGAAGCCTCGTGCCG
>NZ_BADD01000758.1 GCF_000333455.1 Rhodopseudomonas sp. B29 | reverse complement strand
ACGATGGTTTCGCTGTCGACCGGGAAGAAGCCGCAGGTCGCGCCGTATTCGGGCGCCATGTTGGCGATCGTCGCCTTGTCGGCGACCGACAGGTGATCGAGGCCAGGGCCGAAGAACTCGACGAACTTGCCGACCACGCCCTGCTTGCGCAGCATCTGGGTGACGGTGAGCACGAGGTCGGTCGCGGTGACGCCTTCCTTCAGCGCGCCCTTGAGCTTGAAGCCGACGACCTCCGGCAGCAGCATCGACAGCGGCTGGCCGAGCATCGCGGCTTCCGCCTCGATGCCGCCGACGCCCCAGCCGAGCACGGCGAGGCCGTTGACCATGGTGGTGTGCGAGTCGGTGCCGACCAGCGAATCCGGATAGGCGACCTCGAAGGTGCCCTTGGTCCGGCCGATCGTCATCTTCTCCTTCTTGGTCCACACCGTCTGCGCCAGGTATTCGAGGTTCACCTGGTGGCAGATGCCGGTGCCGGGCGGCACGACGGAGAAGTTCGAAAACGCCTTCTGGCCCCACTTCAGGAATTCGTAGCGTTCCTGGTTCTGCTTGTACTCTTCGTCGACGTTCTTCTTGAACGCCTTGTTGTCACCGAAGAAATTGACGATCACCGAGTGATCGATGACGAGATCGACCGGCACCAGCGGGTTGATCTTCTCGGGCGAGCCGCCGAGCGCCTGCATGGCATTGCGCATGGCGGCGAGATCGACCACCGCGGGCACGCCGGTGAAGTCCTGCATCAGCACGCGCGCCGGGCGGAAGGCGACTTCATGCTCGAGCGCCTTCTTCCGCATCCACTTCGCCACCGCCTGGATGTCCGCCTTCTTGACGGTGCGGTCGTCCTCGTTGCGCAGCAGATTTTCGAGCAGCACCTTCATCGAGTAAGGCAGCCGCGAAATGCCCTTGAGGCCGTTCTTCTCGGCGGTCGGCAGGCTGTAATAGACGTAGGACTTGGTGCCGACCTTGAGGATCTTGCGGCACTTGAAGCTGTCGAGCGAGGTCATTTAGGCGGGTCCCGAATTATCGTTGTCAGGAGGCGAGCGGTGGCGCTATCGCCGGGAGAGCAGGCGGCTCGGCTTGCGGGCGCCGATTGTGTGCTGCATCAAGTTCCGGCTTATAGAACCTTTCCAATTGCGCCGCCAGTTCGACAATGACAGGCGAGCGCATGATTTGAAGTCACAAGACCTACGGGTCCAATGACGGAACAGCAAGGACGCGAAGGTCCGAGGATGCGGCTGTCGGGACAAGACTTGCGATGCGTGCGCGGCGGCCGCGAAGTGTTCGCGCATCTCGACTTTGAAGCCGCCTCTGGCGAAGCGCTGGCGCTGGTCGGGCCCAACGGCGCCGGCAAGACGTCGCTGCTGCGGCTGATCGCCGGACTGCTGATGCCGGCCGACGGCCGTGTCGAACTGGAGGGCGGCGAGCCAGATACCCCGGTCGCCGAACAGGCGCATTATCTCGGTCACCGCGATGCGCTGAAGCCTTCGCTGAGCGTCTCCGAAAACCTCGCCTTTTGGCGCGCGTTTCTCGGCGGCGAACCGACCGACCTCGCCGCCGCGATTGCGGCCGTCGGTCTAGCGCATGCGGCCGAACTGCCGGCCGCCTACCTCTCGGCCGGCCAGCGCCGGCGCCTGTCGATCGCGCGCCTGCTGGTGCTGCGGCGGCCGGTGTGGCTGCTCGACGAACCGACCGCCGCGCTCGACATCCGCGGCCAGGAGATGTTCGCCGGCCTGATGCAGCAACACCTCGCTGGCGGCGGCATCATCGTCGCCGCCACGCATCTGCCGCTAGGTATTTCGGCGCGTGAGCTGCGGATTGGGGGCGTGGCATGACCTTGCATCCGTTTGTTCGCGGCTATGCAGTTGAGGCTTTCAGATTGGCGCGGTGCCTGGGGACCCCCACCCCCGACCCCTCCCCGCAAGGGGGAGGGGGGACGAGACGCCGTGCCATATCGTTTCCATCTAGCTCTCGCTGCATCTGCGCACTCACTCACCTCGCGGCTCCTAGGCTCCCCTCCCCCTTGCGGGGAGGGGTCGGGGGTGGGGGTGCCGCGAGGAGTGAGCTGATTGAAGAAGCATCAATCTTCGCCATGCGCACTTTCGGAGCCCCCGCATGAGCGCGCTCGGAGCGATCATCCGACGCGACATCAGAATTGCCCTCCGCGTCGGCGGCGGGGCGCTGATCGGGGTGTTGTTCTTTCTCACCGTGGTGGTGCTGATGCCGTTCGCGGTCGGGCCGGATCTGGCGCTGCTGAAGCGGCTCGGGCCGGCGATCCTGTGGCTCGGAGCGCTGCTGGCGAGCCTGCTGACGCTCGACCGGCTGTTCACCGCCGACGCCGAGGACGGTTCGCTCGACCTGATCGTCATGAGCCGCACCCCGCTGGAACTGACCTGCGCCGCCAAGGCGCTGGCGCATTGGCTCGCCGCCGGCCTGCCGCTGGTGATCGCCACCCCGGTGCTCGGCTTGCTGCTGAATCTCGACGGCATGGCCTCGCTGGCCGTGATGGCGACGCTGCTGGCCGGCACGCCGGCGCTGACCTTCACCGGCATGATCGGTGCCGCGCTGGCGGTGACGCTGCGCCGCGGCGGTCTTTTGCTGGCCGTACTGGTGCTGCCTCTGTCGATTCCGGTGCTGATCTTCGGCGTCGCCGCCTCGCAGGCCGCCATCACCGGCCCGGTGCCGTTCGGGACGCCAATGACGATTCTGTGCGCGATTTCCCTGGTCAGCCTGGTGATCGGCCCGTTCGCGGCCGCGGCCAGCCTGCGGCAGGGGATGGACTGACCGGCACCGGTTCCCAATCAATTCACCGCGCCTCGCCAGCGCTCCGGTGAAGGCCGCATTGCCTGCGGCCACGGCGATCTTTATCAGGGAGCGCCATGAGGCTGACCGAACTCGCCAATCCGACCCGGTTCCTGACGCTCGCGGGGCGCCTGCTGCCCTGGCTGGCCGGGGCGACGGTGCTCGTGCTCGCGGTCGGTCTGACCCTGTCGATGACGGCGCCCGACGACTACCAGCAGGGCGCCACCGTCAAGATCATGTTCATCCACGTGCCCAACGCGTGGTTGTCGATGTTCGTCTGGGGCGTGATGAGCCTGTCGGCGCTCGGCACGCTGGTGTGGCGGCATCCGCTCGCCGACGTGTCGCAGAAGGCAGCCGCGCCGATCGGCGCCGCCTTCACGTTCCTGGCGCTGCTCACCGGCTCGCTGTGGGGCCGGCCGATGTGGGGCACCTATTGGGAATGGGACGCCCGCCTGACCTCGGTGCTGATCCTGTTTCTGATGTATCTCGGCCTGATCGCGCTGTGGCGCGCGGTCGACGATCCGAGCCGTGCCGCGCGCGCCAGCGCGGTGCTGACGCTGGTCGGCGCCATCAACCTGCCGATCATCAAGTTCTCGGTCGACTGGTGGAATACGCTGCACCAGCCCGCCTCGGTGATGCGGCTGGGCGGCTCGACGCTCGACAAGGCGTTCCTGATTCCGCTCTTGGTGATGGCGGTCGGCTTCACGCTGCTGTTCATCACCCTGCATGTCGCCGCCATGCGCAACGAGATCCTGCGCCGCCGCGTCCGCTCGCTGCAGATGCGCAGGCGA
>NZ_BADD01000759.1 GCF_000333455.1 Rhodopseudomonas sp. B29 | reverse complement strand
CCTTTTGGGGGGTGAAAATCTCGCGGGGAATGTAATGTTGCACTGCGACGAGCGGCGCGGCCCCGTGCGTGCGCCGAAGTGACATGGAGGTGAGATGACGGGTTCGAATGGGGTCTCCGGCGCGGCGAGCGCGCAGACTCATCTGGAAGCCGATGTGCTGATCATCGGTGCCGGCGGCGCCGGCATGTATGCGGCGCTCGAGGCCGCCAAGGCGGGCGCCTCGGTGCTGCTGGCGGATCGCAGCCTGATCGGCCGTGGCGGCGCCACCGTGATGGCGCAGATGACGGTCGCGGCGGCGCTCGGCGAGCAGACGCCGGACCATTGGGAGCATCACTTCGCCGATACGCTCGCCGCCGGCCGCGATCTCTGCAACGAGAACCTCGCCGCGCTCTTGTGCGAAGACGGCCCGCGCCGACTGCGCGAGATGGATGCCTGGAAAGTGGGCTGGGCACGCGAGGACGGGCACATCAAGCAGGCGCAAGCGCCCGGACACGATCGTCCGCGCTGCGCCTATGTGGACTTTCTCTCCACCGGTCCGGCAGTGTCGAAGACGCTGCGCACGCAGCTGAACAATGCGAACGGCATCCGCCGCGTCGGCGATCTCGCCATCATCGACATCGCTCTGCACGACGGCGTCGCCTGCGGCGCCACCGCGCTGCATCTCTCGAGCGGCGAGATCGTCACCATCGCCGCCAGGGCGGTGGTGATCGCCACCGGCGGCCTGACTCGGCTGTATGCGCGCAACAGCGCGTCGTCCAACATGGGCGGCGACGGCTACGCGCTGGCGCTGCGGGCCGGCGCCGAGCTGATCGACATGGAATTCGTGCAGTTTTTCCCGATCGGCCATTTGTGGCCGCGACTGGTCGGCATGGATCCGATCATGTGGGATCCGTTCCGCTACAAGCTCGGCGGCAAGCTGCTCAATGCCGACATGCGCGAGTTCGAGCAGGACTACGCTCGCCAGGACGCGCGCAGTGACGGCCGCTACGTGCTGACGCGCGATCTCGCCACCTACGCGATCACCAAGGAAGTCGAAGCCGGCCGCGGCAGCCCGGCCGGTGGTGCCTATCTCAGCTTTCAGCACGTGCCGGAGGCCGAGATCCGCAAGGCGTTCGGCCCGGTGGTCGATCGTCTCGCCGCCAACGGCATCGACCTCGCGCGCACCCCGATCGAAGTCGCGCCGATCGCGCATTATCACATGGGCGGTGTCCGCGTGGATACCGAACTCGCAACCGCGGTGCCGGGCCTCTACGCCTGCGGCGAAGCGGTCGGGGGCGACAACGGCGCCAATCGCCTG